>NZ_AUBQ01000013.1 GCF_000429325.1 Fundidesulfovibrio putealis DSM 16056 | reverse complement strand
ACCGATTTGAAGACGATTCGTCGCCCGCCCGCCAGAACCCGACCGTGACAGCACCCACCCACAGCCGTAGCCGGGCACGATGATTTCAAGAATTAGGAAGCCCAGAAACGCGGCTTTGCGCGTTTCTGGGCTTTAGAACAAGATTTTTGAAGCGTAACAGGTTATTACGCGAAGCTAACCGAGGGTCCAGGGGGATCATCCCCCTGGCGGGTGCAGGGCAGCGCCCTGCCAGGGTCTGGGACGGAGTCCCAGTATGGCTGGCACGGGCGGAGCCCTCTTTGCCGGCCGGAGGCGTCTTCCCCTCAACAAACAGGATAATTGCCGTGAAACCCAAGCATATACTTCTGGCGCTTGTCGTCGCCGCGCTCTGGGGCTGCAACTTCGTGGTCATCCGCATCGGCCTGGACTCGTTCCCGCCGCTGCTGTTGGCGGCGCTTCGCTTCGTGCTGGCCGCGCTGCCGGTGTTTTTCCTGCCGCGCCCGAACATCTCCTGGGGCCGCATGATTGCGCTGGGCCTGGCCTGGTTCGTGGGGCAGTTCAGCCTGCTGTTTTTGGGCATGGCCTGGGGCATGCCGCCGGGGCTGGCCTCGGTGGTGCTGCAATCCCAGGCGTTCTTCACCGTGGTGCTTGCGGCCGCCGTGCTGGGCGAGACCCCGACCTCGCGGCAGATGACGGGAACCTGCGTGGCCCTGGCCGGGCTTACGTTCCTCTCGCTCACGGCAGGGTCCGGCGGCGTGACCGTGCTGGGGTTCTCGCTGGTGATGGCGGCGTCGTTCTTCTGGGCCATCGGGAACATCATCATGCGCGGCGCGGGCAAGACGGACATGCTGCCGCTCATCGCGTGGCTCTCCATCATCCCGCCGCTGCCGCTGCTTGGCATGTCCTACCTGTTCGAGGGGCAGGAGCGGATCGTGCAGGCCATGACCCACATGAACTGGATGGGCGTTGGGTCGGTGGTGTATCTGACGGTGTTCGCCACATTCATCGGCTACGGCGGTTGGGGCAAGCTCCTGAAGACCTATCCGGCCAGCATGGTGGCTCCGTTCTCGCTGCTGATTCCGGTGTTCGGCACCGTCAGCGCCTATCTGGTCATGGGCGAGACCTTCGGCCCCATGCGCCTGCTCGGGATGGCCCTCATCCTGGCTGGCCTCGCCGTGATCGTCCTGCCGCGCTTCTCCCTCCGCCCTGCCCAAGCCAAA
The DNA here is from genome assembly GCF_000429325.1 of Fundidesulfovibrio putealis DSM 16056. Classification (NCBI taxonomy): domain Bacteria; kingdom Pseudomonadati; phylum Thermodesulfobacteriota; class Desulfovibrionia; order Desulfovibrionales; family Desulfovibrionaceae; genus Fundidesulfovibrio; species Fundidesulfovibrio putealis. The sequence goes on along the minus strand of NZ_AUBQ01000013.1, from coordinate 280,646 downwards.
CGATAATTCCCGCGTAGCTAACCGAGGGTCCAGGGGGATCATCCCCCTGGCGGGAGAGTCCAGAAGGGGCGGAGCCCTCTCTGGCCGCCGGAGGCATCCCCTCCCCCTCTTACTCTTTCACGCCAGCCATGGCCTCGATGGAGAGTTTCAGGAACTCGTCCAGCTCCAGCCCGGCCTGGGCGCACTCGTGTATGTTCTCGCGCCGGACGCTGCGGGCGAAGGCCTTGTCTTTCATCTTCTTCTTGATGCTTTTGATCTCCAGCCCTTCGAAGCCGGTGGGGCGCATGAGCACTGCCGCCTGGATGATGCCGGTGACGGACTCGGCGCAGCGCAGGGCGTAGTCCAGCTCTGATTCGGGCGCGACGCCGGTCATTTCGCTGTTGTGGGCGGCGATGGCGTGCAGGGCGTCGTCGGGGAGCTTCCCGGCCAGCAGTTCGCGGCTTACCAGGCCGTGGCGTTCGGGCTGGTCCTTGGTCTTGGGGTAGTCCAGGTCGTGCAGCAGCCCGGTGAGGCCCCAGAGTTCCTGGGTGGGTTCGTCCTTGCCCAGGCGCGCGGCCATGGCCCGCAGGATGGCCTGGGACTGGAGGGCGTGGAGCACCATGTGCTTTTCGGGTTCCTGGGAATTGACGAGCGCCAGGGCGTCGCGTGCGTTCATGTGTTCTCCTTGGACGCGGGATGTGTTAGGGAGCGGGTCATGCTGTCGTCAAAAAAGTTGTGCATCATCCACGGAAACTGTCAGGGTGAAACTCTGACGGCGCTGCTTGGGGCATCGCCGGAGTTCATGGCCGGCTATGAGGTGGAGTATTACGTCAACTTCACCCGGCATGCCATACCTGCGCGGAGCCTTGCGCGCTGCGGGCTGCTGTTGCACCAGCATCTGGGCGATGAGTGGGGCGAGCTGTCCTCGGCGAGCCTGAAGGCGGCGCTTGGGCCGGGTGCGCGCAGCCTGTGCATCCCCAACATGCTGTTCAAGGGGTACTGGCCGTTCTGGAGCAGCAAGCCGGGGTTCGATTACTCGGACGTGATGCTGGACAGCCTGCTGGAGCGCGGCCTTGGCAAGGACGAGGCCATGCTGGTGGCGGTGCGCGGCAACCTGGACCAGATGTTCGGCCTGGAGGCGCTGCTGCGCGAGACCCTGGCCGTGGAGCGGGGCAAAGAAAGGCTGTGCGACGTTCAGTATGTGGACATTATTGAAGAACGTTTCAGGAAGGAGAAGCTTTTCATGAGCGTGAACCACCCCGGCAGGACGCTCATGCTGCACGCGGCGGACGCGGTGCTTGCGAAGCTTGGCATGCCGGGGTTGCCGGAGAGCTACCGGCAGGCTTATCCCGAGGTCCAGTACGAATTCGAGCTGCCCATCCACCCGCAGGTGGCCGGGTTCCACGGGCTGGAATTCGTCCCGGAGGGGGCCACGTACACTATTTATGGCCACCCCATGACATATATTGAGTATATCGGGCTGTATCTGGATTGCAAACTGGCCGGGCGAAGCGACTTCATCCGGTATCTGCAGGGAAGATGAGCAACATTTTCACCAGGAGGGCAGGTATGGACGCTCCCAAGACCGTGTTTCCGGACATAATCTCGTCGAGGCTGGAAGACCTCTGGAACGCGCCGATTCCCGGCGAGGAGGCTCCCCAGTATTTCGAATCGTTGCGCAAGGCGGGCGAGAAGCTCCTGGAGCTCGTTCCGGAAGAGAGCACGGCAGAGGCCCAGATCCTCATGAGTGAGATGGAGGGCCTGACGGAGCGCATCCGGCACCTGTACGTGCGCTTCGCGTATATCCAGGGGCTCCAGGACGGCGGCAAGCTCAAGGAAGTGCTGGGCAGCACGGCGCGCTGAGGCGTGACGACGGAAAGCAGGAACATGCGCCGGGGACACGCGCGGCGCTTTTGCCGTGAAAAGGCTGGACGGGCATTGCCACGGGTACGAGGACGGGGCCGAAGCGTCAGCTTGGACGAAAGACGGGGCTCTGGTTGAGCTGGTCCCAGCGCCAGTACTTGTCGCAGACGTGCAGGGAATTCACGAACAGGTTGCGGTAGTCGCTGTCCGGGTTGGTGCAGCGGGCGCGTTCGTTCACCTCGGCGGTGACGCGCTCCTGGCTGAAGGCCTTGCGGGCCCCGGTCCAATAGTGGCAGGTGGCGCAGCAGCGACGTTCCTTGTCGAAGGACATGGCCCGGGCCGGGCGCGCCGGAAAAAGCGCGCCCCCGGACGCACACGCCAGGCAGAAGGACAGGAAGTCGCGGCGTTTCATGCGGTTTGACGCCTGCGGAGACTCCCGGCGCGTTGCGCAGGGTCAAACGTGCGCGCCCGAAGCGCGGCGCATGAGGCGCGAGGCAGGGTCATCCTTGGGCCTTCAGCGCGTCCAGGTCCGCCCGCACCGCTGTGGCCACCTTGTCGGCGAAGGCCAGGGCGATCTTCTGGGCGTCCTCAAGCGACGCGAACTTGTCCTTCAGGGTGCGCTGGCCCACCTGCACCTTCCATCCCGGCGGCGTGAGCCGCTCATAGACCACCGCCACCAAAAGGGCCTTGCCAAGGCTCATGTAGTAGGTCGAGTCGTCGTGCTTGGTCCATTCGATGCTCATGGGCGCTCCTTGATGCTTCCGGGCGGCGTGTACCATGCCCTGTGGGCCTGGGGAAACGGTCCTCTTTTCCCTTTATGTAGACAGGCTGCGTGACAAAACCGTGGTGAAGCGGTCCACGTCGGCGGCGCTGACGAACAGGTGCGGGGCCAGGCGCAGCGTGCCGCCGCGCGGGCTGACGTACACCTTCTCGCGGGCCATGGCCTCCGCGACCGGCTTGGCCGGGCCGTGGGGCAGGCGCAGCCCCAGCATGTGCGGGGCGCGCTCGGCTGCCGGGGTGGGGGTCAGGCCGAAGGCCTGCCCGTGCAGGGCCAGCTTGCGGGTGATTGTGCTCAGGGTTTCGGCGATGTTGGCCACGCCCCACTCGGAGAGGAGGCGCAAAGATTCGGTGGCCATGGGCAAAAGCACCGAGTTGGTCACCTCGCCCAGGTCGTAGCGGCGCGCGCCGGGGCGGTATTGGTTCTCGTATTCGGTCAGGCGCGAATAGTCCTCACTGCCCAGTCGGTTCTTCCAGTTCTCCTCGATGGGTTCGCCTTCGCGCCACTTGGGGGCCACGTAGCAGAAGCCCACGCCGTGCGGACACAGGAGCCACTTGTGGCCCGTGGCGGCCACGAAGTCCGGGCGCGCGGCCTCGAAATCAAAGGGCATGGCTCCAAGCGACTGGGTGGCGTCCACCACCAGATGCGCGCCCACGCGGTCGCAGGCGGCGCGCACCGCGCCCAGGTCGAACACGGTGCCGTCCATCCAGTGGCAGTGCGGCAGGGCCACCAGCCCTATGTCCCCGGTGATGGCCTCGATCACGGCCTCGGACCAGGTGCCCTCCTTGGGGCGCGGCAGGGCCTTCACGCGGCCCGGGGCCATGCGCAGCCAGGGGAACACGTTGGAGGGGAACTCCTCGTGCAGCACCAGCACGTTGCGGTTGGCGTCGAGGGGGAGGTTGCGTGCCGCGACGGCCATGGCGAAGGACACGGAGGGAACCAGGGCCACGCCCTCGGCGTCGCAGCCCAGAATTTTGGCGAACCCGGCGCGGGCGGCTTCCGGGCCGTTCGGCAGGCCCTCAGGCCCGATGAGCCAGGGGGTGCGCTTGAAAGCCATGGCCTCGCGCCCGGCCTGTTCCGCCGAGGCGGGCAAGGGGGAGGTGGAGGCGCAGTTCAAGTAGACGACGTCGTCGGGGATGGCAAAAAGCTGGCGCTGACTGGGAATCATGGCTTCTCCTGGCTGCGTGATGCGGGGCAGGATACCCGGATGCCTGGGAAGTTCAAGCGGGGAAAGCCGGACGGAGCCGCCGGATAGGCTGCGGGAGCGCGTCGGCACTGCCCGCAGCGTGCGATGCGCCTGGAGCGGCTACCAGGAGAGGGTCTTGGTGCCGTCCTTGAACAGTGCCGGGCCGGTGATGTCGGGGCTGGTGATCTTCGCGCCTTCAATCAGGTCCGCCTCGGCCACGCCGAATTTCTTGCTGCACATGGGGCACACGAGGACCGCGCCGCCCTTGGCCGCGATGTCCGAGAGCATCTTCTGCTGCTCGGCGAACTGGGCGGCGTTCTTCCTGCTGGCCACCAGCACACCCTTGTCGTTCAGGTACACGGTGAGCGCGTGCCCGCGCTGCATCTGGGCCTGCCCGAAGCCGATGGCCATGAGCGTGCGGTGCGGGTCGTCGCTGGTGAGGTTTATGAACAGGGGGTCGTCTTTGCCCGCCAGTGCCGGGGCTGCGAACAGGACCAGGGCCAACAGGACGGACAGCACGTTCAGCTTGCGCATGGGGGTCTCCTGTGAATGAGTTATGCCAGGATATACAGAGGCGCACGGCGTGCGGCAAGCTTTGTCTGCCGGGTGGAGGCGACGTCGTCGGGAATGGCGAAAATCTGGCGCATGGCGGCAATCATGGCTTCTCCTGGCTGCGCGCTGCGTGCGGCTTTGCCGCTCCCAGAAAGGCCAGCACGGAGCCGAACAGGCAGGTGCACCCGAAAAGGGTAAGCAGCAGGCGCATGGCCGTGTGATACTGCGCGAACACCTCCGCCCCGAGGGGCCTGTTCCCAACGAAATGCGAGATGACAAGCGTGATCAGCACCATGCCGCAGGTCATGCCCAGGGTGCGGGTCTGGCCGGTGAGGGCGGAGGCTACGCCGTAGCGTTGCGGGGCCACGCCGGACATGACCCCGGCCATGTTCGGCGCGGCGAACAGTCCGATGCCGAGCCCCACCACCGCCAGGACGGCGATGACCGTTCCCTGACCGGACCCTGCGTCCAGGGTGGAGGCCAGAAGCAGTCCGGCGGCCACGAACAATGCCCCGGACCCGGCCATGAGGTGCACGGGAAGCCTGTCTGAAAGCCGTCCGGTGAACGGGGAAACCAGACATTGCACAAGGGGCTGGAAGGCCAGCAAAAGTCCTGCTTCGGACGGATTCATGTTGCGGCCGTATTGCAGGTAAAGGCTCAGCAGGAAGCTCGCGCCGAAGGCTGAGGAATAGATCAGGAACATGGCCGCCATGCCGAGCGAGAAAGCGCGGTTGCCGACGAAGAGCCTCAGGTCGAGCAGCGGAGATGGGCTTGCGCGCTCCACCAGCAGGAAGGCGGCCAGCGTCGCCGCGCCACCGGCCATGGACATCCACCCCGCCATGCTTTCCGTGTGCGCGCTGCCGTACGTGAGCAGGCCGATGCACACGACGCACAGCACCGCGCCCGTCCAGTCGAAGCGCTCGCCCGGCTTGGGCCGCAGCCGCCAGTCCAGATTGCGCAGGCATATGGCCAGCGAAACCAGGCACGGGAGCATGCCCAGATAGAACACCCAGCGCCAGCCCAGGTGCGTGGTTATCACCCCGCCCAGGAAAGGGCCGCCGGAGATGCCCAGGTAGATACCCGCCACGCTGATGCCCAGGGCGCGGCCCCTGGTCTGCGGCGGGAAGGCGTCGTAGAGGAGCGCCAGGCCCGTGGCCAGGGTCATGGCCCCGCCGAACCCCTGCACTGCGCGCAGGGCCAGAAAGCCCGCCATGTCCGGGGCGAAGGCCAGCGACAGCGAACTCGCGGTGAAGATGGCAAGCCCCGCCAGGAAGACGCCTCCGCGCCCCAGAATGTCGGCGGCGCGTCCGAGAGGCAGCAGGAACATGGCGTTGACAGCCAGGAACACGGACTCGACCAGGGTGAGTTGGATGGCCGTGGCGCCAAGATCGCGCCCGATGGAGGGCAGGCAGACACCCACGGCCGACAGCATGAAAGGCACCGCGCACTGGGTAACGACCACGGCGGTAAGGATGGCCCATTGTTTCGATGTATCGGTGTTCACGGCATTCTCGTGTTGGGGAGTTTCCTTTCGGAAACGCTTGCGGATGGTACAGTCCAGGACCGCTGCTGCGGCCGTCTGGTTACCGGATGGAATAAAAAGGCCGCCCGTATCCGGGCGGCCTCCATGCGTTGTGAATCGTCTGAATCGCCTGATCGGGCAGGCTACAGAATGGGCAGGTAGCGCTCGATCTCGTACTCGGTGATCTGCATGCGGTACTTGTCCCACTCGTCGTACTTGTAGTTCACCAGGGCGGCGTGCAGGTGGTCGCCCAGGATGTCCTTCATGAGCGCGGACTTCTCCAGGTTCTCCACGGCCTCGTGCAGGCTGCCGGGCAAGGATGAGATGCCGTGCTTCTTCATCTCGCGCTCGTCCATGTGGAAGATGTTGTCCTCCACGGGCTTGGCCAGCTTGTAGTTGTCCTCGATGCCCTTGAGGCCCGCGCCCAGCATCACCGCGAAGGCCAGGTAGGGGTTGGCGGCCGGGTCGGGCGAGCGCAGCTCGATGCGCGTGGCGGACTCCTTTCCGGGCTTGTACATGGGCACGCGGATCAGCGCCGAGCGGTTGCGCTGCGCCCAGGCGATGTACACGGGGGCCTCGTAGCCGGGAACGAGGCGCTTGTAGGAGTTCACCCACTGGTTGGTGACCAGGGTGAACTCGGGCGCATGCTTGAGTAGTCCCGCGATGTAGGCCTGGGCCTCGGTGGAGAGGTGGTTGGGGGAGGAGGCGTCGTAGAAGGCGTTTTTGGATCCCTTGAACAGCGACTGGTGCACGTGCATGCCCGAGCCGTTCTCGCCGAACAGGGGCTTGGGCATGAACGAGGCGTAGCAGCCGTGCTTGCGCGCCACTTCCTTGACCACCACGCGGTAGGTGATGGCGGTGTCGGCCATGGCCAGGGCCTCGTTGTAGCGCAGGTCGATCTCGTGCTGGGAGGGGGCCACCTCGTGGTGGGAGTACTCCACGCCGATGCCCATGGATTCCAGGGCGAAGATGATGTCGCGGCGCACGTCGTTGGCCAGGTCCAGGGGCGGAGCGTCGAAGTAGCCGCCACGGTCCAGGATTTTGGGCTCGGAGGAGTTGGCGAAGAGAAAGAACTCCAGCTCAGGGCCGACGAAGTAGGTGTAGCCGAGATCCGCCGCGCGCTTGAGCATGCGCTTGAGCACATAGCGCGAGTCTGCGGCAAAGGGCGTGCCGTCGGGGTTTCGCACGTCGCAGAACAGGCGCGCCACCGGGCGGTCGCTGGGACGCCAGGCCACCAGTTGGAAGGTGGAGGGGTCCGGGAAGGCCACCATGTCGGATTCGTGGATCTTGGTGAATCCGGTGATGGACGAGCCGTCGAAGCCCATGCCCTCGTCGAAGGCGGCTTCCAGCTCGCGCGGGGTGATCTGGAAGCTTTTGAGCATTCCCAGGATGTCGATGAACCAGAACTGGACGAAGGAGACGTTATAGTCCTTCACAGCCTTCAGAACATCGTCGGCATTCTTGCATTTGAAAACCGCCATGGCAGTCCTCCATGTGGGGTCGTTTGTTTCGCTCCCCGAAACCGGGGCATGAATTTGCTATTTTTACCCGAAAGGGGGGGGCGCTTCAAGGCGAAAAGGGGGGCGTGAGTAACAAAAATGTAAGAAGGCTTGAAGGCTACTCCAAGGAGCTGATTTCATGTGTTTTCTGGTCTCTTCATCGCGCTTCGGCTGTCAGGCTGAGGCCTGTTCGCCGGTCCAATGTCCGCCTGCGGGGAGAGCGCCGGATGCCGCTGCCGTCCGCTTGAGCGGCCCGGCAGGCAACTCATTGCCTGGAGCCGTCCAGGAAGGCCCGGAGCAGCCGCTCGATCTGCGCGGGCGTGCGTTCGTCGAAGCGGGTGATGCCCGCCTGTTCGGCCTGCTGGCGGGCCTCGCGGAACTCCTCCGGGGTCAGGGGCCGGTCCAGGGGTGGATTTCCGGGGGCCTTGGCGCAGGGGCGGTACTGGTCCATGAGGTTCACGTAGGTGTCGGGCGAAATGTCGCGCGCCAGATACTCCATCCAGTCGCACGTTCCGGCCAGCCCGCCGGGCAGCACAAGGTGGCGCACCAGCAGGCCGCGCGTTGCCAGCCCGTGCGAGTCCAGGCGCAGGTCGCCCACCTGGGCGTGCATGGCCTTCACGGCCCGGCGCGCGGTGGCCGGGTAGTCGGCCACGCCGCACAGGGCGCGGGCGGTTTCCGGGTCCGCGAACTTCACGTCCGGCATGTAGATGTCCACCACGCCCTTCAGCAGGGCCAAAGTCTCCAGGCTGTCGTACCCGCCTGTGTTGTAGACCAGGGGCAGTGCGAGGCCCCCCTGCACGGCCAGGGGCAGGGCCTCGAGCACCTGGGCGGCCACGTGGCTGGGGGTGACCAGGTTGATGTTGGCCGCGCCCTGGGCCTGGAGCGAGAGCATGATGTCGGCGAGCTCGCGCGGGGTGACTTCTTCGCCGCTTTCGGGTTGGCGGCTGATGTCCTCGTTCTGGCAGAACAGGCACTCCAGGTTGCAGCCGCTGAAGAAAATCGCGCCGGAGCCGCCTTGGCCCACCAGGCAGGACTCTTCGCCGAAGTGCGGGGCGTAGCTGGCCACGCGGGCCAGACGCCCCACGCCGCAGGCTCCGGGCTCGCCCTCCAGGCGGTTCACGCCGCACTCTCGCGGGCACAGGCGGCAGGAGCGCATGAGGGCAAGCGCCGCGTGCGCCCTGGGAGCCAGCAGGCCCTGGCCGCTCATGGGGATGTAGGCGGGAAGCATGACTGGACCATAACGCACGCGCAAAAATCAGGGAATGGGTTTTTGCCGGTGCGGGGTGCGTGAACGCCCGAGGTCGCCGCTTTGAAAATCAGAAACCGGTTTTCGGCAATCAAAGCAGTGGTTCTTTTTGATCGGGTTCATGCCCTTCGGGGGTGGATGGTGAAACGCTCCCCTCGCTCCGCACGCAGTTTCTTCCGGCGGATTTTGCGGCATACAAAGCCTTGTCCGCCCGGCGCAGCAGGTCTTCGGCGACGGCGGACGCGCCATCCCATGGCGTTCCTCCCTGGGGTTCCAGCGCAGCACATCCGAAGCTGGCCGTCACCCGCAGCGCCCCGCCCTCGCGCGTGGAGAACTCCGTGCCTTCCAGCGCGGCGCGGATCTTCTCGGCAACGGCGCACGCGCCTTCCATCCCGATGCCGGGCAGAAGCAGCAGGAACTCCTCTCCGCCGAAGCGCACCGCGAGGTCCGTCTCGCGGATGTGCTCCCTCATGAGTCCGGCCAGTCCTGCCAGCACGTGGTCCCCGGCCTGATGGCCGAAAGTGTCGTTGACGGCCTTGAAGTGGTCCACGTCCAGCATCACGGTGCCCACCGGAATTTTGTAGCGGGCGGCCCGCGCCGCCTCCTCCCTCAGGCGCTCGAAGAGGAAGGCGCGGTTGTACAGCCCGGTGAGCGGGTCCGTGAGGGCCATGGACTCGAGTTCCTGCTGGGCCGTGCGCAGCCTGCCCATCAGCTTGAAGATGAATACGTAGAGCGTTCCCAGGAGCAACACCAGCGTGCCCACGCACACCAGTATTATCGCGGTGCCGGACTCGGTCTGGGCGCGGTGAACGCCGCTTATGTCGAAGCGCACGCTGATGCCGCCGCGTACCTCCCCGGCCTTGTAGCCCTGCTTGGCATGGCAGGGCAGGCAGTCGCTCTCCACGTAGAGCGGGGCCATGAAGCGGAAATAGGTTCCGTCCTGCCCTGCCTGCGTGATGGAGACCTCGGTCGCGCCGGACTCGAAGCTTTTCAGGGCTTCGCGCTCGAAGGTGTCCGGCACGTTGGCGGGATTGAGGGGGTTCAGGCTGGTGATGTGGAAGGTGAACATGCCGTGCTTGTCCGCCAGCCCTGAAATCTCGCGGGTCATGAGCGAGGGGTTCTTCAGGGTGAACACCCTGCCGTCGCTGGTGGTCAGGTCCGGGTGCTCCAGGTAGGGGTTCGATTCGACGCCGGGGCCTTTCTCCACGTAAACGCTGCCATACATGGCGTTCCATTCGCGCATGAGTTGCACGTCGTGAATGTGGGCGCGGGCGCGGGTCGTCACCTCGTCGCGCAGGGCGTCGCGGTTGCGTAGGAACAGCACGGTGAAGATCGCCAGCACGATCACGGAAACGGCGAGGCTCACGCTCAGGGTGAAGCGCTTCCAGATTTCAGGCTTCGCGGTGACCGCGCGGGAGGGCGCGGCCTGGGCTGCGGATGCGTGCACGGCGGATACCCTGGCCCGTTTGGAGGTGGACGCCTGTGTGTGGCATCCTCAAAATGAATGTACGTTTATGTGCCGTTCGCGCATCAGCGCGGGCCGTTTTCTATACTTTCGTGGTCCGCATGTCCACGGAGGGCGCGCTTCCCCATTTTCCATCGGCGCTGTTTGTGTTACCGGGTGGACATGCAGGAACCGCAAACCCCCGGCGAGCGCCTGGCGCGCGTGAACGAGCGCATCCTGCGGGCCTGCGCCCGCTCCGGGCGCGATCCGTCCACAGTGTCGCTGGTGGCCGTTTCCAAGACCCACGAGGCCTCCGCCGTGGCCGCCCTGGCCCAGGCCGGGCAGGGGCTTTTCGGCGAGTCCTACGTTCAGGAAGCCTTGCCCAAGATGGAATCCCTGGCCGGGCTGAACCTGCGCTGGCACTTCATAGGCCGCTTGCAGAAGAACAAGGCCAAGTACGTGACCGGGCGCTTCGAGTTGATCCACTCAGTTGATTCGATTGAGCTGGCCCATATGTTGCATAAAAAATCCGGAGCTTTGGGCCTGATCCAGCCGGTGCTTGTGCAGGTCAACCTGGGGGGCGAATCCCAGAAGGCCGGATGCTCCCTGGACGACACGCTGCCCCTGGCCGAGGCCGTGGCCGCCATGGGCGCTCTCGCGCTCAGGGGCGTGATGCTGCTGCCGCCCTGGGACGAGAACCCCGAGGCCAATCGAGGGCTTTTCGCCCAGGCCGAGCGGCTGCGCCAGGATATTTCGGCGCGCCTCGGCATGGCCCTGCCCGAGCTGTCCATGGGCATGTCCCACGACCTGGAGCAGGCCGTGGAGGAAGGGGCCACCCTGGTGCGCGTGGGCACCGACCTGTTCGGAAGCCGAAACACCTGATCTGATTTTTACTGTGGCGTTCTTAAATACGCTCACACAAGTTATGAAGCTGAACCAAGAGAACCATTTTTTTTATTTTTGAAAAACATATTCATGTTTTTCAAAAACGCGACACTAGGAGCCGGAAATGGCCAAGATCGAAGAAGAAGACGACGGCGCAGCGCCGAAAAAGAAAAAAAGCAAGCTGCTGCTCATCATCATCCTGGTGGTGCTCCTGGCCGCCCTGGGCGGCGGCGGCTATTTCGCGTACCTGAAGTTCCTCGCGCCTCCTCCGCCCGAGACTGCCGAGGCCGCGCCCGCCGAGGGCGAGAAGAAGGACGAAAAGAAGAAAGAAGAAAAGAAAGACGAGAAAAAGGACGAGAAGAAAAAGGAAGAGGGCGCCAGCCACGGCAAAAAGGACGACAAGGGCGCCAAGCCCGTGACCACCATACAGAACATCGTCACCAATCTGGCTGATCCGGGCGGCAAGCGCTACGTGCGCCTCTCCGTGGAGTTCGACTTCAAGGACGAGCACGTGGCCCAGGAATTCGGCGAGAAATATCAGGCCAGGATCAAGGACACCATCCTCACCCTCTTGTGGTCCAAGACCAGCGAGGAGCTTTCCAGCGTGGACGGCATGATCGCCTTCCGCACCGAGCTGCAAAGCCGCGTGAACCAGATCATGGGGCCTGGAGCGGTCAAGCAGGTGTTCATCACCGACAGGGTCATCCAGTAGGGAACAGCCATGAGCAAGATTCTCAGCCAGGACGAGGTCGATACCTTACTGCGCGGCCTCACCGGCGGCGAAGTGGAGGCCGACTCCGAGATACTGGAAGACGATTCCGGCATCGTCGCCTTCGACCTGTCCAACCAGGACCGGATCATTCGCGGGCGCATGCCCGTCATGGAGATCATAAACGACCGCTTCGCGCGGCTGGCCACCAACGCCCTGGCCAACGCCATGCGCAAGCGCGTGGACGTGAACCCCATCTCCATCGACATGTCCAAATTCGGCGACTTCATGCGAAGCCTCCCCGTGCCCACCTCCATCAACATCTTCAAGCTGGACCCGCTGCGCGGCAACGCCATCCTGGTGGTGGATTCGCGGCTGGTGTTCGCCCTGGTGGAGAACTTCTTCGGCGGCGCAGGCAGCCAGCCCAAGGTGGAAGGCCGCGACTTCACGCCCATCGAGCAGGCCATCATCCAGAAGGTGGTCAAGATCGCCCTGGCCAACCTGGAGGACGCCTGGAGGCCGGTGCACGAGGTGCACATCGAGTTGATCCGCTCCGAGATCAACCCCCAGTTCGCGGCCATCGTGCCGCCCTCGGACGTGGTGGTCGTGGTCACCTTCGAGGTGGAGCTTGAGAACGCGATCGGATCCATGATCGCCTGCCTGCCCTACGCCACCATCGAGCCCATCCGCTCCAAGCTGTACGCCTCCTTCCAGTCCGAGCGCCTGGAAGTGGACCACGCCTGGATCAGCCGCTTCAAGGAGCGGCTCATGGAGACTCCGGTGGAGGTGGTGGTGGAGTTCGGCAAGACCCAGCTCTCCGGCAGGCAGCTCCTGTCCCTGAAGGAGGGCGACATCATCCTCCTGGACACCGACGCCGAGGACCTCCTGAAGGCCGAGGTGCAGGGCGTGCGCAAGTTCTGGGGAATTCCGGGCAATGTGAAGTCCAACAAGGCCTTCCAGGTGCACCGGGAAGAGGAAACGCATTTCTGACGCTCCGGGGCGCGTATGCGCCTCGCGGCCTGAGGACGGTATTTTGCGGCGCGCCCAGCGCGCCGGCGCACACTTAAGGGGAGGTGGCTCTGATGGCCCCCGACGATATCGATCAGGATCAATTGGCAGCCGAATGGGCCGCCGCGCTTGAAGACGACAAGGGCGGAGGCGACGTCGACCCCTTTGAGGCCGCCATGGGCGCGGTTGCCGCTGGCGCCGGAGGCGGTGGCGACGACGCCCTGGCCGAACAGTGGGCCGCCGCGCTGGCTGGCGAGGAGGAGAGCACGGTCAAGCGCGAGCGCGAGCAGGCCACGCTCTCCGCCAAGAGCCGCGAGGCGTCGTTCAAGGATTTGACGCAGGAGTCCAAGGCTCCGCGCCCCGAAACCGGGCGGCGCGACCTGGACTTCATCCTGGACATCCCCCTGGACGTGTCTGCGGAACTCGGGCGCACCAAGCTCCTCATCAACGAGCTGTTGCAGCTGGGCCAGGGCTCGGTCATCGAGTTGAACAAGCTGGCTGGCGAGCCGCTTGAGATCTACGTCAACGGCAAGCTGGTGGCGCGCGGCGAGGCAGTGGTGATAAACGAGAAGTTCGGCGTGCGCCTGACCGACATCATAAGCCCCATTGAGCGGGTGAAACAGCTTGGCTGACGTCACCGCACCCATTACCGCACCCACGTCGCTGGGCGCGGGCGGCGCGGCCATCCAGATGGCCGTGGCCCTGCTGCTGATACTGTTCGTCATTTTGCTGGCGTATTACCTGCTCAAGCGCTTCGGCCCGCGCCTGGGGCTTGGCGGGGCCGCAAAGGCCCACGGCATGCGGGTGGAGAGCTATCTCACCCTGGGACCCCGGAAGAATATTATGGTGGTCCGCTTCTTGAATAAGCTTTTGGTGCTCGGGGTCACGGACCAGAGCATCAATCTGCTGACAGAGGTGGACGCACACGATGGACAAGAGAATTTCCAAGCCGTTCTCGAGAACGCCAGCCGCAGCCCTGACCCTGGCGGAGAACCCGGCGGTCCTGGCGCTGGCGGCGCTTCTGGGGCTGGCGGCGGTCCTGGCCCTTCCGGCCCTGGTACAGGCGGCTGAGCCCACCCTGACGCTCAATCTGGCAGCCGGGCAGCAGCAGCCCGAAAAGGTCAGCCTGACCCTCCAGATTCTGTTCCTCTTGACGGTGCTGTCGCTTGCGCCGTCCATCATCCTCTGCGTCACGTCCTTCACCCGCATCATCGTGGTGTTCTCGTTTCTGCGCCAGGCCATGGGCACCGGCCAGATGCCGCCCAACCAGATACTGGCAAGCCTCGCCATCTTCATGACCGTGGTCATCATGTATCCCACGGGCAAGCAGATCTACGAGGAAGCGCTCAATCCCTACATGGAGGAGCGCCTGGGCTTCACCGAGGCCCTCAAGAAGGCCGAACAGCCCCTGCGGACCTTCATGTTCAAGCACACCCGCGAGAAGGACCTCTCCGTCTTCTACAGCATCACCAAGATCGACCAGCCCAAGGGCAAGGACGACGTGCCCACGGTGATGCTGGCCGCCGCCTACATGATAAGCGAGCTCAAGACCGGCTTCACCATCGGGTTCCTGGTGTACATCCCCTTCCTGGTGCTGGACATGGTGGTTTCGAGCGTGCTGCTGGCCATGGGCATGATGATGCTGCCCCCGGCCATGGTGTCCATGCCCTTCAAGCTGCTCCTGTTCGTCATGGTTGACGGCTGGAGCCTCATGACGGCCTCGCTGGTCAACAGTTTCGTCTAACGCGCCAAGGAGATAACGTCATGACCCCCGAAGTAGTCATAGGGTTCGCCCGCTCCGCCATCGAGACCACGCTTTTGCTCTCCATGCCCATGCTGGCGGTGAGCCTGGTGGTGGGCGTGGTGCTCTCCGTGCTCCAGGCCGCCACGCAGATCCAGGAGGCCACGCTCACCTTCGTGCCAAAGATCGTGGCCATGTTCCTTGCCATCATCATAGCCTTCCCCTGGCTCATGGACACCATGATCACCTTCACGCGCGACTTGATGCTCAATCTTCCCGCATACATAAAATGACAAAAGCAAGGCCCGGACGGTACGAGAACCGTCCGGGCCTGTATCGAACCCCTCTGGCAGGAGGTGGTGTCGGGCTGGTGACGCCTTGCGGCGTCTGGCGCGGGATGCTTGAAGCGTCCCGCGACTCTTGTTTCAGCAGTTCGTCCTACGACTTTGCGATCAAAATTGCGGCACGCTCTGGATGCGCGTCCGCGAAATCAGTCCGTACAGCCCAGTCGCGCAGACAGGGAAACCCTGTCGCTTTGTTATCCGTTGGAAAGCAAACGCATGCTTTTCCAAGGACGCCCGACAGAGTTTCTCTGAGCATCGCTCGGTATCGCCACATTTCCGCTCTTCCTGAATCCCCGCCGGAATACGCAATAACTATAAGGGATTCCAAAGGGCGCAGCCCTTTGCCCGCCGGAGGCTGTCTTCCGTCAGCCTCGCCGCCCCGCCCCATCACCTACTGGTCGTACTTCTTCGCATAGGCCGCGTCGTTGTACAGGGCCTCCCCGTACTCCGCCTTCCCGAATCCCCGAATGATGTCCTGCCCTTTTTCCGACGCAACAAAGTCGATGAACGCGGCGGCAGTGTCTGCGCCAGCTGTCGCTCCCGCGGGCTGGGCCAGGGCGTGGTAGGTGTTCACCAGCATCTTGTCGCCCTGGAAGAGGATCTTGAGCCCCGGCAGATTCTTCTTCTCGGCCACCCAGGTGCTGGAATCGGTCATGAAGTAGCCGGACTCGGACTGCGCGCGCTTGAGCGTGGCGGTCATAAAATCCTTGGTGACGATGTACCAGGGGCCAGAGGGCTCGATACCTGCGGCCTTCCACACGGCCATCTCCTTCTGGTGGGTGCCGGAATTGTCCCCGCGCGAAAGGAAGGGGGCCTTGGCCTTGGCGATGTCCTGGTAGGCCTGGACGGCGGTCTTGGCTGTGGCGATTTTGGCCGGGTCGGCGGCGGGACCCACGATGAAGAACTCGTTTGAGCCGATGAGCGTCTTCTTAACGGCCCAGCCGTCCTTCACGGCCTGATCCACCTTGGCCGGGGCGTGCACCATGACCATGTCCACGTGTTTGGCCTTGAGGAGGTCCAGCGACTCGCCGGTCCCGGCCTTCAGCCACTTGAGGGTCGCGCCGTTCTGCTTGGCGAACGCCTCGCCCAGTACTTTCAGCAGGCCCAGTTCGCCGGGGCTGCCGGTGGCCAGCGTGAACACCTTGGGGCCGTTGCCGTAGGTCTCGATGGTGGCGGACTGCGCCAAAGCCAGACAGGGGGTCAGGAGCAACAGCAGGGTAGCCAGGAAGGGGCGCGCGAGGTGCATGGGTCGCTCTCCTATGTCAGTGTTGGCATAGATGTAGCCTGGGCCAAGCGGCGGCGTCAAGGCTGGGGCGCATTGTTGGCGCTCCTGGACGGCGGAGTGTGGCACGACGGCCAGCACCGCTGGGCGCTCGGAGCCGCTCGAGTCTTTGACTTTTGCCCCAAAGCGGCTAGGTTGCGCGCATGAAGGTTCCCGCAAACGCCATCAAGCTTCGTGTCGACGTCCAGGAAGAGGACGCGACCAGGACCTTTCCGGGCGATCTGGCCCAGGCCTCCATCGGCGGGGCCTCGGGCAACCTGTTTTTCATCGGCCTGCCCGGCGTGGGACGGCGCGATCTGGCCCGGGCCTCTGCCGGGGCGCTTGGCCTTGCCTTTGTGGACGCCGATTCGCCGCACGCGCTGAAGGCTGTCCTGGGCGGCTCCGGGCAGTCGGTGGCCGTCACGGGCGTCGCCCTGAACGACGCGCTCATCCAGGCCCTGCGCTCCTCCGGCAAGGTGTTCTACATCATGACTGCGGCCCCCATCCTGGCCAAGCGCCTGGGCGACGTCTCGCGCCTGGAGGAGCTGGCCGCCGAGGTGGAGCGGCTGGACCCCGTGTTCATGCGCGCGGCGCACTTCATCATGCCTCTGGCCGCAACGCCCGAGGAGATGCTCGAGGACGTGCGCGAGAAGGCGCGGCTCTGATGCGCATGCTCGGGGAGCTGATCGTGGGTTTCGCCAGCAGGCAGGACGCCGCGACGGGATTCAGGCTGGCCATGCTCTGGCCGCGTTGGCGCGAGGTGCTGGGCGACGCCGCGCCCTATGCCAGGCCGCTCGGACACAGGCGCACGATCCTGCTTCTGGGCGTGGACGATCCCATCGCCATGCAGGAGTGCCAGTACGACGCGCCGCTGGTTCTGGAGCGGGTGAATGCGTTTCTGCGGCAGCAAATCTTTGACAAAGTCCAATTCGATCTGCTACAGGGCAAAACCCCTCTGGATGCAGTACCCGGTACGGCGCCCGCCTTCTGGCGGCCACCGCCGCCGAGGATCGCCCGTCTGGGGGGACTTAGCCTGGATCCGAACACTGCTGTGGGGCGCTCGTACGCGGCCTACGTCCGCCAGTTTGGCCCCGGCAGGTGACAAATCTATTCCCCTTTGGAGGCGGAAAATGGCCGAAGAAATCACTATTGAACTGAAAAAGCCCCTGGACAAGATGACCGCGAAGGAACTTCGCGACCTCATCATCAACCAGCTCCCCATGATTCAGGGCGCATCCGGCATGGACAAGGACGCGCTGGTCGCGGCCATCAAGGAAGTCCTGGGCATCACCGACGAGAAGGGCGCTCCGAACCCCTACAAGGCCCAGATCCTGAACATCAAGGCCCAGATCAAGGAAATGCGCGTCAAGAAGGCCGCCGAGGGCACCACCCGCAAGGAAAAAGACATCCTGCGCCGCAAGGTGAACCGCCTGAAGAAGCGCTCGCGCAACCTGGCCAAGACCGCCTAAGTCTCGCGACGAAAAAGACCGCAGTCTCGACCGCCCGGCCGGATTTCCCGGCCGGGCTTTTTGCGTCGCCGCCAGAGCATCCACCCTTTTACAGTCGCCGTATTCGGTGTATCTCCGCCCTATGGACGCCCAACCCTTCCAGTTGCCGCTCTTCGTGGACCTTGCGGCCGTGTTCCTCATGGCCATCACCGGGGCCATCGAGGCCATCCGCCGCGAGTTCGACATCATCGGCCTGTTCGTGCTGGCCCTGGCCACGGGCGTGGGCGGGGCGCTCATACGCGACGGGGTGTTCCTGCAGAACGGGATATCCCCAATTCTCCTGGACGACCGCTACCTGATGGCCGTGGCCGCTGCCGCCGTGGCCGGGCTGATATTCGGCACCAGGGCGGTGCTCTCCACGCGCCTGATCGCCTGGGTGGACGCCCTGGCCCTGGGAGCCTACGCGGTGGTCGGCGTGGAAAAGACCCTGGCCCTGGGCCTGGGGTTCGTCCCCGCCGTGGTGGTGGGCGTGGTGAACGCCTGCGGCGGCGGCGTGCTGCGAGACATCTTCATCGGCGAGCGGCCCATGGTGTTCCGCCCAGGCCAGTTCTACGCCTTTGCGGCCCTGGTGGGCTGCCTTATCTACGTGCCGCTGCGCACGCACACCGACCTCCCTCCGCTGGCCGTGGCCATGGGCTCCATCGCGGTCACTTTCGGGCTGCGCGTTTTGGCCATCAGCCTGAACTGGAGCACCGTTCCCATCGGCGAGAAGGGCATCCTGCGCAAACGTCCGCGCCGCTGAGGCGTCTGGATGCTTTACGGCGCGACCACCCGAAGCGGGGCGAACCAGCGGGGGTGCTGGCGCACGAAGTCCATGGCTGCGTGGAAAGCCTCGTCCGAGTGCGGCTCGAAGGTGACCGACGGCGTCAGGCCGCGCTGCTCCAGCCCCTCGAAGAAGGCCTGCCAGGGAATATCCCCCTGACCCAACCCCTTGTGCTGGTCGAAGCTGCCGTCGTTGTCGTGCAGGTGCAGGTGGCTTAAGAGCGGCGCGAAGTCGTCAAGCCACGCGTCCAGGTTGCACAGCCTGCATCCCTCGGAGAAGCTGTACCAGTGGCCGATGTCCAGGCACAGGCCCGCGCGCTCGCCGTGGACCTCGCGCAGCGCGCCCACCACGCCGGACACCGTGGCCGGGTCCGGCTCGAAGGTGTTCTCCAGGTACAGCGGCGGATGCTCCGGCCAGCCGGACAGCACCGAGCTCCAGGTGTCCACGGCCCGTTCGCGCCAGAGCGGGTAGGTGTTCATGTACAGCAGGTGGTCGTACTTCACGTGGCCGATCATGTGGGCCGGGGCGTAGATGCGGGCCACGTCCAGGGCGCGCGCCAAGCGCTCACGGCAGGCCTCGCGCACCAGATTGTCGGCGCTGCCGGGCTGGAGGTCGAAGAACGGCAGATGCAGGGACGGCGTCAGCCCCTCGCCGCGCAGGCGCTCGGCCATGTCCCGGTGCCAGGAGTCGTCCACCATGTCCATCAGCACCGGGTCCAGGCCCAGCTCCGGGTTCACGCCGCGCGCAAGGAAGCGGTCCAACACCGTGGAATCCTTGCGGACAGCCCTCAGGTTCAAGTTCACGAAAAACATGTGCGCTCCTGTCGACAATCGTGGAAAATTCACTATTATGGTGTCTTCACTGTGAATACAACCAGGGAGCATCCCATGTCAGAATCCCGCAAGGTCACCTGCCCGCATTGCCACACGCGCAACCGGGTCATTCCAGGCAAGGAAACCCAGGCCACCTGCGGCAAGTGCCGCGAGAGCCTGTTTCCAGGCAAACCCGTCGAACTGACCCAGGACACCTTCGGCAAGCACGTCATGGACACCGACGTGCCCCTGCTGGTGGACTTCTGGGCGCCCTGGTGCGGTCCCTGCCGCGCCATGGCCAACGATTTCGAGAAGGCGGCCCAGCGCCTGGAGCCGGACATCCGCGCCGCCAAGGTGAACACCGAGGCCGAGCAGCTGCTGGCCGCGCAGTTCAACATCAAGAGCATCCCCACGCTGATCCTGTTCAAGAACGGCAAGGCCGTGGACTCAATCTCCGGGGCCATGGACGCCAACAACCTGGAGAGCTGGGCCAGATCGCGGGCCATGTACTGATCCGCCGGGGAACGTGAACGCTCGGGCCGGGAAGAGGAGACTCTTCCCGGCCTTTTTGCGTTCTGGAGGTGGTTGTTTCGGATGGTTTCTCAAAGTCAGTTTTTCCGCTCTGCTCGCTCGGCGCAAGGAATGGCCGGATAATAGACGGTGTCATGAAAATATTTTTTTGGCTTTCGTCGCCCAGGCAGAATATTTGATTTGCAATATTATGGGCGCACGGGTCGGGTGCGTGTTTCCCTACATTGTTGGACGAGTCTCATGAATGGATTGACAGTATTCGTGTGCTCTGAGTATTTTTGTAAAAAATATTGGGGTGTTGTATGAGAATGACGTTGATGTGCTGTGCGATAGTCTCCTTGTTGTCCCTCATGGGGTGTTCAGCCTCCAGCCACAAGGCCGCAGTCCAGAACGACACCACCGACCGCATATCGGTGGGCACCGTCCAGAGAGAGATCCGTGTCGGCATGAGTTCCGCAGACGTCGTCGCCGCGCTTGGCTCTCCCAACATGGTCACCACCGACGACCAGCGTCGCGAGGTGTGGGTTTACGACAAGATTTCGACCGAAGTCAGCTATTCCGCCAGCAGCGGCTACGGAACGCTGCTTCTGGTGGGCGGCACAGTCGGCTCGGGGGCGGCTTCGCGTTCGCAACGCACCCTGACCGTGGTCGTCAAGTTCGACAATGAGCAGAAAGTGCGCGACTTCGCCTATCGCCAGTCCAGCTTCTAGCGGGTGCAGCATGCTGAAGAAGTGTTCTGCCATTGTGCTGTTAGTGGCGATGCTATCCGGCTGCGTGGCCACCAAGGTCCCCAAGCAGGCATTGGTTCTGTCCCAGGAGGATCTTTCGAACAAGCAACTCCAGACCAAGATATTCGATACGTCTGACGAAAAGATGGTGCTCGCCGCTTCGGCTGGCTTGCTGCAGGATCTCGGGTTCAACCTCGATGAAAGCTGCACGGATCTCGGGCTGGTCACCTCCTCGAAGAACCGCACGGCGGTCGATTCGGGCCAGGTGGCAGGGGCCATCGCGATGGCCATCCTGTTCGGGGTCGTTGTGCCCATCGACAAGGAGCAGAAGATTCGGGCATCCCTCGTCACCAGACCGGTCGGCGAGAAAAGCGAGCGCGTGGCGGTCCGGTTGACGGTTCAACGCGTGATCTGGAACGATCAGAACGCCGTGACCAAGGCGGAAACGGTCAACGATCCGCAAATCTATCAGGAATTCTTCAACAAGCTGGCTCAGTCCATCTTTCTGGAGGCGCACGACATATGAAACTGAGCCGTTCTCTCGCACTCCTTCTCGGCATCGTGATGCTGGCGTCCATGTTCGGATGCCAGACCGCATCCAGAAACCAGGTCATGGCCGTGTCCGCTACGCAGGTGGAATTGCGCAACTACCAAAGCCGCAGGTTCGAGACCGAGAACAAGGAGAAAACCCTCCGCACGGTCATCTCCACGCTCCAGGATCTCGGCTTCATCATCGACAAGGCCGACATGGTGCTCGGTTCCGTCAGCGGCACAAAGCTCGGCGGGTACAGCCTGCGCATGACCGTCACGGTCCGCCCCAAGGCCCAGAACCAGATGGTCGTGCGCGCCAATGCCCAGTACAACCTCACGGCGGTGGAAGATCCCGAGCCGTACCAGCAGTTCTTCGCATCCCTGGAGAAATCGATGTTCCTCCAGGCGCACATGGACGAATGACGGCGATCATGAACTGAGAAGCCTTGCCGGGTATTTCCGCCCTTGCCCATGCCTTGAGGAAGTTGGCTCCGCCACCGGAGCAGGCTGCTTTCCGATTCAAAACAGAAGCCCGGCCCCCTCGCGGGGACCGGGCTTCTACGTATCTGTTAGTCCGGCGCTCGCACCGTCAGGCTATCCCTTCAGGCTCTCGATGCGGGCCTTCAGCTCTTCCAGCTTCTCCACCTTGCCGCGCAGCATCTCGTCCTTCTCGCGCTCCTTGGCCACCACCTCGGCGGGGGCCTTGGCCGTGAAGTCCTCGTTGGCCAGCTTGCGGCCCACGATCTCGGCTTCCTTGGAGGTCTTGGCCAGCTCCTTATTGAGGCGCGCCAACTCCGCGTCGAAGTCCACGGCTCCGGCCAGGGGCACGAACACCGCGTTGCCGCCGGCAGCCGCGCTGGCCGAGGCCTTGGGCGCGGTGACGTCGGGGCCTGCGGTGAAGCCGGACAGGCGCGCCATCTGCACGATCATGCGCTCGTTGGCGCGCAGCGTGGCCAGGTCGGCGGCGTCGCCGGTGCGCACCATGCACTCGAGCTTCGCTGCCGGGCTTATGGACAGCTCGGAGCGGATGTTGCGCACGCTGACCACGATCTCCTGCAGGAGCGTCATCTGGGCCACGGCCTCGGGCTTGACGTGCTGGGGACGCGCTTCGGGGTAGAGCACCTTGGAGAGGTCTTTTTGCTCATGCTCGGGCTGCTCGTGGCCGGGCAGGTGGCTCCAGATCTCCTGGGTGACGAAGGGCATGATGGGGTGCATGAGGGTCAGAAACTCGGACAGGACGGTCCACAGGCACTTCTGGGCTGTGGCCTTGGCGTCCTCGTCCTCGCCGTTCAGGTCGGCCTTGGCCATCTCCAGGTACCAGTCGCAGAACTCCAGCCACAGGAAGGAGTAAAGCCCCTGGGCGGCCTCGTTGAAGTGGTAGCCCTCGATGGCCTTGGCCGTGGACTGCTTCATCTCTTCCAGACGGTGCAGAATCCAGGCGTGGTGCAGGGGCAGCTCGCCGTCCAGGGACGCGGCGGGGATGGTCTCGGGCAGGTTCATCATGCTGAACCGGGCCGCGTTCCACAGCTTGTTGACGAAGTGGCGGTAGCCCTCGATGCGGTCCTCGGAGAGCTTGATGTCGCGCCCCATGGCCGCGAAGGCGGTGAGGGTGAAGCGCAGGGCGTCGGTGCCGAACTTGTCGATCATCACCAGGGGGTCGATGACGTTGCCCGTGGACTTGGACATCTTCTTGCCCTCGGCGTCGCGCACCAGGGCGTGGATGTACACGTGCTTGAAGGGGACCTCGTCCATGAAGTGCAGGCCCATCATCATCATGCGGGCCACCCAGAAGAACAGGATGTCGAAGCCCGTCACCAGCACCGAGGTGGGGTAGAAGGCCTTGAGCTCCTTGGTGCTGTCCGGCCAGCCCAACGTGGAGAAGGGCCACAGGGCCGAGGAGAACCAGGTGTCCAGCACGTCGGGGTCGCGCTGGAGCGCGCCGCCGCAGGGGCAGGCGTCCGGGTCCTGGCGGCTGACGATCAGCTTGCCGCAGGCCTCGCAGGTCCAGGCCGGGATGCGGTGCCCCCACCAGATCTGGCGGGAGATGCACCAGTCACGGATGTTGTCCAGCCAGTGGTAGTAGGTGGTGGTCCACTGCTCGGGGATGATCTGGGTCTTGCCGGTCTCCACGGCGGCGCGGGCCACCTCGGCCAGGGGGCCGGCCTTCACGAACCACTGGGGCGACACGTGCGGCTCCACCACGGTCTTGCAACGGTAGCACTCGCCCACGGAGTGGTCGTGCTCTTCCACCTGCACCAGGAACCCGGCGGTCTTCAAGTCCTCCACCACGCGTTTGCGGCAGGCTTCGCGCGAGAGGCCCTGGTAGGCAGGCCCGGCGGCCTCGTTCATGTTGCCTTCGCCGTCCATCACCTTGATGACTTCCAGGTTGTGGCGGCGTCCCAGGTCGAAGTCGTTCATGTCGTGGGCGGGGGTGACTTTCAGCGCGCCGGTGCCGAACTCGCGGTCCACGTAGGCGTCGGCGATCACCGGGATTGTCCGGTCAGTGAGCGGTAACTTGACGAATTTTCCGATGTAATCCTGGTACTTTTCGTCTTCCGGGTGCACCGCCACGGCAGAGTCGCCCAGCATGGTTTCGGGCCGCGTGGTGGCCACCACCAACTCTCCCGAGCCGTCTGCCAGGGGGTAGCGGATCTGGTAGAGCGCGCCCTTCTTGGGGCTGTGCTCCACTTCCAGGTCAGCCAGCGCCGTCTGGCAGCGGGGGCACCAGTTGATGATGTAGTCACCCTTGTAGATGAGGCCCTCTTCGTACAGGCGCACGAAAACCTCGCGCACCGCCTTGGAGAGGCCCTCGTCCATGGTGAAGCGCTCGCGGGTCCAGTCAACGCTGGCCCCCATGCGCCTGATCTGGTTCAGTATGCGCCCGCCGTAATCCTTGCGCCATTCCCATACGCGCTCAACGAACTTCTCGCGGCCCATTTCGTGACGCGAGGAACCCTCGGCAGCCAGGGCGCGCTCAACCACGTTCTGTGTGGCGATGCCTGCGTGATCGGTGCCGGGAACCCACAGGACCTTGCGGCCCTGCTGGCGCATGTGGCGGCAGAGGATGTCCTGCACGGTCAGGTTCAGGGCATGGCCCATGTGCAGGGCCCCGGTGACGTTGGGCGGCGGGATGACTATGGAAAACGGCTCGCCCGGCGCGTCCGGGTCGGCGGTTCCCGCTCCGGTCTCGGCCCAGAAAGTAAGCCAGCGGGCTTCGACCTCTTCAGGTTCGTAGCCCTTGGCCAGTGTGGTCTCGGACATGGATGTCACTCCTTAGCGAACGCGGGCGCAATAGCGTTTTTTGCGGCGATTGTCACCCGGGCCGCAGTGGGGCGGTCCGCGTCTGCGGCACCCACACGGCAAGCACCCTGGAAGAACATCCGGAAATGGCCCGAGGATCGAGCTTCCAGGCGGCGCGGACGGTTGTCAGTGGCGAAGGGATGAGGCACAAGGGGCCATGGTTTTCATCCTGCTGGACGAGGCTCACCTGTGGGGCGTGCTGCTCATCCGCGCCCTGAGTGCGTGGGGGATGCCAGCCCGCATCGTGCGCGCTCATGAGCTGGCCAGGGGACTCCTGGAGGCCGCGCCTCCCGCTGCTTTGGTGACGCCCGGCGGCTTCGCCAGCCGCAAGGCGGCCTGCCTGGGGCACACGGGCCTGGACGCCATCCGGGCCTACGTGCACAGTGGCGGCTCGTACCTGGGGATCTGCGGCGGCGCAGGCCTTGGGCTCACGGTTCCCGGCGGGCTTGGGCTTTGCCCCTGGACGCGCGCTCCCTTCGAGCATCGTTTGCAGCATTTCGCCAGCGGCAACGTGTCGCTTGTGCCCATGGACGGCCCGTTCACGCCTTCGGGCATGGCCGTGGACCAGCGCCCCCTGGCTCCGGTGTGGTGGCCTGCGGCGTTTCGCCCCCAGGGCGGCGACGTGCAGGTGGTAGCCGCCTACGGCCAGCCCGGCCCCGGCTTCATGATGGCCGACATCCCCCTGTCCATGGTGCCTGTGCAGGCCCTGGACGACTGGGAGGCCATGTACGGCGTGCGCCTGGCCCCTGCCTTCTCCGAGGGCGACCCGTGCATCGTGGCCGGACGTTTCGGGCAGGGGCGCTACGTGTTGTCGCACGCCCACCTGGAGACGCCGGGCGCGACAGAGGCCAATCTCTGGCTCGCGCACATTTTGGGCGAGCTGACCGGCGCTAGCGTGGCTTTCGGCGAAGCGCCGGCCTGGGTGATCGGCCATGGAAATACGGCGGAGCCCGTCTGGGACGACCCGGCCCTGAAGCGTGCCATGGACCTGATGCTTGGCGCGGTGGACCTGGGGATCTCCCACGGCCTGCTCAGCTGGCGCGAGCCCTGGCTCCTGGGGTGGCGTCAGGGCTTGCCCGGGGCGCAGCTCTCGGGCATCCTGGCCATGCTGGACCAGACCCTGCGCCTTGAGCCCTCACGGGAATGCCTGAAATTTTTCGAGCGCCGCAGGCAGGAGTTCAGCCGCACCATGGAGCTTCTGGCCACGGGCCTCTCCGGCTATCTGCTGGCGGAGCGCCTGGCCCTGACGCTGTCGCGCGTGGACCCGGAGGCCGTGCCGGAGCGAGGCCTGCGTGAAGCCCGCCTGAACCTGTTCGGCCCGCCACCCGGCGCGGGGGGAAGCGCCGGCGGGCTGTGCGGCCGGGTTCTCGGGGTGTTGGAAGAGTGCATCGCGCTGACCGGAAAAGAGGGGATATCCGCATGGCAGTGTTGAAACTGGTCGTTGGATTTCTGGCCTTGCTGTGGATCGCGGCGGTCGCGTACCTGTACCTCGCGCAGGATTCCATCCTCTACCAGCCGCGCCCCGTGGACGCCATGCAGGAGACCACGCTCATGCAGGACGTGCCCGGCCTGGAGGTCTTCCTGGTGCCCACCAGGGACGGGCAGTCCCTGTCCGGCTGGTACCTGCCCAGGAGGCTTGGGCGGGGCATAGCGCCCGCGTTGGTGTACTTCGGCGGCAACGCCGAGGACGCGACGGACTTCATGAAGCAGGCCAAGAACTACCCGGACGTGTCCATCGTCGCCGTGAACTACAGGGGCTTCGGGCGCTCCACGGGCACGCCGGGCGAGCAGGCCCTGAAGGACGACGCGCTGGCCGTGTACGATCAGGCTGTGGCTGAAACGGGCCGCGCGGCCTTCGTCATGGGGCGCAGCCTGGGGTCAGGCATGGCCGTGCACGTGGCCGCGAACCGGGAAGTGCTCGGCGCGGTGTTGATCACTCCGTACGACTCCATCCTGGCCGTGGCCAAGGAGCATTATCATTTCCTGCCCGTGACCTGGCTGCTGCGCGACCACTACGACTCCCTGCCCGACGCGGCCAAGGCGCTGGCCCCGGCCCTGGTGATCGCCGCCAACCTGGACGGTACGGTCTCCCCGGAGCGGGCGCGCGCCCTGCACGACGCCTGGAAAGGCCCCAAGCGGTTCCTGAACGTGCCAGGCGCCGGACATAACGACATCACCCAGTATCCATCATATCACGGGGCCACGGTGAACTTCCTCAAAGAGCATCTGAAGTAGGGCGCCTGCGGCTGTCCGCTTCATGAAAAATGGAGAATACGACCATGAAATCGCGTTTCCCGGCCATCAGGTTCGCTGCGGCGACCGCAATCGTCCTCGGCCTGTGCCTCATGCAGGCCGCGCCTTCGCCGGCTCAGTCCACCAGCGCGAGCGGGCAGACCCAGACCCAGAACCAGGTGACGCAGCAGAACCTGCCCCCAGCGTCCACCTGTTTCAACTGCGACTGCAACACCCAGGACTTCGCCTGCCGGACCGCCTGCACCGCCATCACCGACTTCACGCGCCGCCAGCAGTGCGAGGCGGCCTGCGGCCAGACCCAGGCCGACTGCCTGTCCCGGGCTCAGCGGTTGCAGCGCGCCCAGGACGAACAGCGCAACCTGACCCAGCAGAGCACAGCCAGCGGGCGTACGAACTAGACCAAAATTTCAAGGGCCTCATCGCATAGGGGGCAAGGTGGCGGGTGCCACGCTGCAGGCGGATGATCTGCGTAGAAACCGTCAAGAACGAATGTCGTACACGTTGTTCTTCCGGAGATCATGCGGAGCAATGTGCTGTTGCGAGTTTCTTTCTGTGCAACGCATATGAAGAATAGTCAGAATTCAGCAAGTCCTGGGCACGGTGCGTCGTCATAAGAAACCCCGCTTCGCACGGGGTAGGGGGGATTCGAATTTGTAGAGACTGACGACGGTATTTGCAGCGATGAGATCAGCAAATTTAGAAGTGTTTCAGTTTAATGTTCAGATCAACAATTGATTTGTGGCTGAGAAAGAACAGGCCTGCAAAACGGGTGAAAGACAATCCTTCCTTGATGGGCTCAATTCACAAGAAACGAAATAGGATAGTCCTGGTTGAACCAAAGCTGACCGGATCCGTGTAGAATGAACTTTAAATAAACTACATGTGAGTCTGGAGAAAAAGTAAATTCACTTCTTGCGTCGATAAATCCTTTCTTGTCATCGTCCGGTGATCCTGTATGCATATATACAGGGTGGAAACTTGTTTTATCAGTAGACCATCCCGCAGTTATCATGTTTCCGTCGCCGATGTGCCTAACTAGTGGAACGAGGGCAACTCGAATAGAATGCATCGTCGTTGTTGATTCAAGTTTAAAGATGAATGTGGCCGTTTGACTTGATTCGTGTTTGGTGAGCGAAAATGCGTTGTACGAGGCGGAGACGTATGATCCCGTAATGTCATCCAGTGTTAGGGTAAGGCCCTCTTGCAAGACAGCTTTGTCGGTAGGGACAGAGTACTTGATAAGGCGTCCTTGGAGTGGCGTACAAATCTTGGTCGCGCCAACGTTGGCGCTCACGGTATAGGAATCGTAGAGGTTCCATTAGAATGAGGGCGCCACAAAGGATGATCCTACGACGACGGCGTCATATTTCCTGTTTCTGATGTCCTCATATAATTGTGATTCGTTTCCTTTCCACAGTTTCGACTGTTCAAAAAAGGAGAGGTCAAATCCGTCGAAAAAGGTGAGCTTGACCCGATCTGCGAGCTTCAGCAGGGTAGAGCCTGCTTCGGAATTGATAAGTACATTGCGATAGCCTGCTGTTTCTATCATGCCGGGAAGTCTCTCGACGGTTTCGTTTTGTATCTTGTGGAGGTCAAACTGGTGTGCGAGAGTGCTGTAGCTTGGCGTTGTCGCGAATAAGAGAATGAGTATCGGTGCTGCATGCAGAGTCCAGCGTTTGTATTTAATGCGTAACTCGCCAAGATAGCAGCCAACTCTGGTGTACATTAAAGCAGTGATTCCCCAGTAGTAATTGTCTGCGGCGCCCCAGTGCATCAATAGCCGGATGACAAAAGGTATGTGAACAAGGATCATCCAGTTTAGCGGATGAAATTTCTTGCGGATGACATCGTGAAGGATGATGGCGAATGTGATGAGCAGTATGCCCATATTTGTTACTGCGAATTGGATCGCTCTTGGTTCGGCGTTTGGCCACGTCGAGATGAGTGGGTTTTTCGCCATGGCAAGGGGATACAGGAGTACATGGGTCAGAAATCCTCCATCTGAGGAGTACTGAACGGCAGCAAATAATGCAGCGCAGATCACTCCGGACAAGAACAAAAGCGCGAGGCATTTTCTCCAAGAAGACCAAGAAATAATACAGGCAGACACGCATCCAATCAGGATTGCCGCCACCTGCTGTTTGATGAATACGCTCGCGCCAAGTAAGGCGGCGGCTGCGTACTGCCATTTGCTGTCTTGTTTCTTGTTGAAAAATAGATATGCGCCGGAGAGTGCAAAAGCCCAGGCCAGGAGATCAGACCTGACATGCACGGCGGAGTTTATCATTACGGGGTTTGATAGGTATCCGATAACAGCAAGAGCGCCTGTCACTGCTGTTCGCGACTCCCCGTATATCCAGAGTGCCATGATAGAGCATATAACTAGGAGTGATAGTCCGTTTACGACAAGTGCAGAAAGATACGTGTTGTTCAAGATTAAGTCGACTGCTGCAGAAAGCAGGTAGTATCCTGGAGTATAAATACTGACTAAATACTGGTATTTGTTGTTTTGAGGGTAGATGTTGATCCCATTTTTAAAAAGCCAGATCTTTACAACTTGGGCTCCGTCCGTCAACAGGTTCTGGCATTCCTTGTAGTTAATGTTGATTAGGCTCGTTACAACGTATGTGGTGGAGGCAACAAAAAGCACACCAGCCAGTGCAAGTAGCCCAATGGAAAGCCATTCTTGTGTATTTCGAAGTTTGTTGGACCGTATTTTGAAAAATGCAAAAGACACTGTGGATAGGCAGATCAGGCCGACATTGGCTCCAAGAAATAAATGTGACGCGGACCAGTAATAGAAAAAAGCTGCAAAAGCACAGCATGCGGCAATGGATGACAATTGGAGGACGATACGGATCGGGTTCACGATTCGTTGTCCCGTGTTGATTTATGCGCAGCGCAGTGTTTATCCCGTATTCCTCGGACATAATACTGTCCGCCGAGAGGAACCCATCCGAGCAAGGGTTCAAGAATGGCGAGGCAGGACAAGACGGGAGGGAAGAATGTGGTGTAGCCGTGTGCTGAGAGGGTGAAACGCCTGCGGACCAGTGCGAGTGACTCCGCCAAAGGGAGCAGGACCGCGTTTCGATCCAGTGGACAGTTCTTTACGACACGTCTGACCAGCGGATTGTAGGGGTTGTGTTCGAACACGATAATCGAGCCTCCAGGGCTCACCATTTCGTAGATCGTGTCCAGCACCTGGTTTCGCTCTCCCGGAGCCACATGGTGGAAGACGTTGGGGACAACTACAGCATCAAAACCTCCCTTGATCGGAGGCTCTTCTGATAGTGAGAAGAAATGGACATCGGGATTGTGGGTGCGAGCAATCGAGAGCGATTCCAGCGAAAGATCACATCCTGCCACAATCGCACGTGGGAACGTCAGCCGCAATTGAGCCACGGTGCTGCCGATGCCGCATCCGAATTCAAGTATGGACCCGACACTGTCACCCATCATTCTCCGCACAAGACGTGACTTCGCCCGTGCATAATAGTCAAGGTCTTTGCCAAGATATCCAAGACTCTGCTTACGTATCTCGTCGTAATTGGCGGCAAATTCGTCGAATTCCGGGCGACTCATCTGGGTGTACCTTGTAGTGGGATGCGGCCTGGGCGGGTCGTAGGCCGCCAGACCTGTCAAATCAACCCTTCGTCGAGGCAATGCTGCAACGTGCGAGGATTGAATTTCAAGTCTCTTTGAGCGGACCGGATATCCGAGCATTTACGGCAGCACAACCTCGGAATCTGGTCGCATACCAATGGGGGGCGCTTGAATCCGAGCATGCGAAAAGCAAGTGCCGCCAAACGAAGCAAGGCAAGTGGCGTGGGGACGAAGATTGGCCTGCGACCGTGGTGGCGCGCGATGTCTCCTGCAATTTCCCGGTACGTCGATTCCTGTGGGCCTGCCAACGTGTATATCTGGCCAATCCCGTTTCCAGTGGTCAGTGCGTTTGTGAACGCGTCGACCACGTCGTCCACGTGGACAGGCGCAAGCAGATGGTTTCCGCTGCCTGGCAGGGGGATTACGACAGATTTCTTTGCCAAGGCAGCCAATGACGTCATAGCCTCTTTCCCCGATGCGCCGAATATCTCTGCCGGGCGTAGGATTGTCCAGCGCAGGTCGCTATGTTGCACGAGTTCTTCGGCTTGAGCCTTGGAGTCCCCATATGCGCCGCATGCGATACCGAGCGCCCTTGTGCTTACGTGCAGAAATCTGCCGGTAAAACCTTGAGATGTGGCCTCATCTACCAGGCGTCTGGTTCCTTCCACGTTGATACGATGATAGGCGCGCGAATCGTTGGAGTGCGTGAGGGCTGCGAGGTGGCATATGGCGTCAGACTCACATATCGCGTGCGCGTATGATTCGGGCTGGAGAATGTCCCCATGCAGATATGTCAATCCGGGACGGTTCGAGGTGAGCGTTGTGCGGGTCAATGCCACGACCCGGAAGCCCATGCCGAGAAAGCGATTTGTCAGGCACGCCCCGATTCCACCCGTTCCTCCGGTAATGAAAATATTCATTTTTTAGAGAAGAATTCCTTCAGCCGCGCAAAAAGAAGGTTGCGAAGGAATTCGAAGATTGCGCTCGGGCACACAAATGATTTCCGGTCAGGGCTTCGGTGGAACACGGTAGGGATTTGCGCTATCTTGACGCCAAGGCGTCTGGCCAGGATCACTATTTCCGCATCAAGGAACCAGTCGTCGGAAGTTAGGACTATTCGGTCGTAAAACGTTCGTCTCAAGGCCTTCGGCTTCGAATTGACATCCATGACGCCGGTGCCTGGGAATAATATGTTGAATATTGAGTTGTAAAGCTTGCTGTTGATGCGACGCAACAGTCCGTCATGTCGCACGCACCTGTAAGTCATCGCAAGGTCGCAGTTCTGGTCCTGGATGAGTTTGTATACGCTTAATACATCTTCCGCCGGCATCTGGCTGTCTCCGTCTATGAAGATAAGTATATCTCCCGAGGCGGCCTCGAGGCCTTTGCGTGCATCCCACCCCATCATTCCGTGTTTTTCAAACGTAATAGCCTTGATCCGATGGTCTGTTGCAGCTATTTCGCGTACGATTTCAGGGGTTCTGTCGGCAGATCCTGCGTGATAGTTGCCAACAAGGATTATTTCCCAGTCGTCAGTCACGGCGCTGATGGAGTCCTGAACTCGTTGTACGTAGGGATAGACTCCCATCTCGGCTTTATAGCATAGTATTACAATGGAAACCATGGCGCCTACTTGGGATTGGAGCGGTGTGGAGCAAGCATTTTGTAAGAATAGTATTCTCTTTACTCGTGAATGCGACCGCTTGTCAACTCTCGCTCCGTGTCACAAGTTCGCAACAAAGCGTGGTTGGCATGCCGATGTCAGTGGCAATCGAACGTATCGCGTAGATGCTATGAGGATTTATACGCAGATCAGTTGCGAATGTTGTATAAATGAGCTCGCATTTTTCAGGCGGATGCCACACGAACCCCCAGCGCCCTCAGGTCGTCCCCCCGCCCGAGTCTTGCAACGGCAACCGGATGACGAAGCGCGTGCCCTGGCCCGGAGAAGACTCCGCCTCCAGCGAGCCGTCGTGGTTGTTGGAGATGATGTAGTAGGACACCGACAGCCCGAGCCCCGTGCCGTCGCCTGGCTTTTTGGTGGTGAAGAAGGGCTCGAAGATGCGTTTGCGTGTGGTTTCGTTCATGCCAGGCCCGTTGTCCTCTATGTCAATGCGGGCCATGTCCCCGTCGCGTCGCGTGCGCAGGGCGATACGCGCGGGCGCAGCGCCCGGTTCACGTTTTGCCATGGCCTGGGCGGCGTTGCGCAGAATGTTCATGACCACCTGTTCTATCTGGGTGGGCGTGCAGGGCACGGGGGGCAGGCTGGTGTCGTAGTCGCGTTCCAGCGCGATGTGGCGGAAATCGTAATTTTTCTGCAGGTCGTAGTCGCTGGCGCACAGTTCGAGTGCCGCGTCCAGGAGCACGTTCAGGTCGAAGGGCATCTTCTCCCCGTCGCCCCGGCGACTGAAATCGAGCATGTTGGCCACGATGCGCGCCGCCCTGGCCGCAGATTCCCGTATGCCGGCCAGCATGTCCAGCACGCCGCGCCGCTCAAGGTACTTGCTCATGGCGTCGAAGTCGCACCCGACGGCCTCAGCCTGGACCCGGTTGGCGTGGAGGTCGTCCTTGAGGCGCAGGCTCATCACCTGGGCGCTTTGCAGGATGCCGCTCAGGGGGTTGTTGATCTCGTGGGCCATTCCTGCGGCCAACCCGCCCACGCTCATCATTTTCTCGTTCTGGACCATGGCCTCCTGCATGTGCCTGCGCTCGGAGATGTCGCGCACGAAGGCCCACAGCCCGACGGGATTGCCGAGCGAGTCGCGCAGCAGGTAGGTGCGCAGCTCCACGGGGATGATGCTCCCGTCCTTGCGGATGTATTCCTTCTCGTAGAAGTCGGAGTAGCCCCGCTTCATGACCAGATCATCGATGATCCGCGCCTCCTGCGCATGCCATTTGGAGGGAGTCAACTGCTGGTAGGTCAGCAGGCGCAGTTCCTCGTCGGAGTATCCGAGCATGTCCCGGTAGGCGGGGTTGAACTCGGTGATGGCCCCCTCCTGGGTTGTGTTGACGTAGCCTTCCAGCATTCCGCCCAAGACCCTGCGAAACTTGGCCTCGCTTTCGCGCAGGGCCGCTTCGGCCTGCTTGCGCTCGGTAAGGTCGGTCAGCACCGTGACCAGCCCGCTGGTGTTGCCGTCGGCGTCCAGGTACGGGGCCTTGTTGAACAGGAAGGTGCGTTCGCCGGAACGTGTTAAGAGCGGCAGTTCGCAGGCCTTTGCGATCCCTGTCGCCAAGATCCCCATGTCGATGGAATGGGCTGTCCGTGCTATCTCGGGCTTGGCCAGGTCGAAGACGGTGCGCCCGACAATTTCATTCCTGGTCAGGCCCAGCAAGGTCTCGAAGGCCTTGTTGCATCCCTTGTAGACGCCGTGGGCATCCTTCAGGAACAGCGGGTTTGGCATGGCTTCCAACAAGGAGTTGACCATGTTGAACTGCCCCTGAAGGCGGCGCTCCGCGTTGCTGCGTCGCATGATATTTACCGCCAGCACCACAAGGCAGATCAGCAGCAGGAAGGTGAACCCAAGATAGCTCCACACCAGGATTCTATTATTCTCGTAAAAGCTGGACGGGTGGTTGATCTCGCGGCTGCCGGGGGGAAGCTGCGACGCATCCACGTTGAAACGGATAAGCGCGTTGTGGTCGAAGATGAACCGGTTGGGGCTGTCGGTCATCACCGGGATGGCGGCGGGGTCCTTTCCGGCCAGGATGTCCTGGGCAATCTTGCCTGCGGCCTGTCCCTGCGCTGTGGAGGAGACCACCTTGCCGCCCAGGGGGCCGTGCCCCATCCAGAAATCCCATCCGGCCAGCACGGGCACGGGGCTTGCGGCGCTTATGCGCGCGGCGGCTTCGGGCAGGGGGAGAAGGCCGTGGTGGTCGCCCGGGCGCACCATGGGCAACACCAGCCACTCCGGGCCGAGCTGCGCCACGCGGGCCTCGATGTCCTCGATTCGGGTGCTGATGAAGTATTGGACCTCGGGGGGAGAAGGCAATCGCGCCAAGGCCTTTTCCAGAAGCGCCCGGTTGGAGCGGAACGTGACGTTGTCCTCGCCGAGCACCAGGAGCTTTGTGGCCAAGGGATACAGGCGCATGCCCGTTTCCAGGGTCTCGGCAAAAGACGGGGCCTCGACCACGCCCGTGACGAGCGCCTGTCCTGCCGTCATCTCGGGCTGGTAATTGTTGACGCCGCAGAACACGAGGGGAACCCCTGGAGCCAGATCCTCCCGGTGCGCCAGGAAGAAGTCCAGGGCGGGGTTGTCCGCCACGATCACCACGTCCACGGGCATGGCCGCGAGTTTGGTCTTGAGCATGGCCAGGAACAGGGGGTCGAACCGGTCGCGTAGTCCGGCGAGCCCCAGGCGGGCCGCATCCAGGTGTTCCGTGACCAGCTCGACGGGGTTGTCGCTTTGGTTCAGGGCATCGAAAACGCCGCTCTGGATGCCTTCGCTCCACTCCAGGTCCTGATGGTAGGAGTGCAACAGCAGGACCCGGTGATCGGCCCAGGCAGGGGGGGACGCTGTTGCGAATGCCTGCACCGTACATATCAGCACAAAAGCCAGGGCGTACCTGGCGAAATTACACCGGCGGAGCACGCCGAGCGTCTTTTGAGCGTTCATGTCGGGGGGCCTCAGGGCGCGTATGGCCACAGCAAAAACGCGCCTGAATATCGTCTACTCGTAAGTGAAGCAACGGGCAAGTGGCTGGCCCGGCTTTGTTGCCTGCGGCCAGCGCTTGGGCTACATTTGCCGCCTGAAGTGAACCTGAAAAGCGAGCCAATCATGAATCATCCGGCACTTTCCGGACCCGTGCGCTTCTTCGGCACCTGTCTGGCTGACGCCGTCTTCCCGGACGCCGGGATGGCGGCCATGCGTATCCTCGATCACCTGGGGTGCTCCGTGGTCTATCCGCTGGAGCAGGGCTGCTGCGGCCAGCCCGCCTACAACTCCGGCTTCCCCGAACAGGCCAGGACCGTGGCCATGCAGCAGGTGCGGGCCTTTCGCGGGGAGGGGCCAATTGTCGTCCCGTCCGGCTCCTGCGCGGGCATGCTCAAGTTCCACTATCCGCGCCTCTTCGCGGACCACCCGCAGTACTTCGAGGTTGCCGCCTTTTCCGAGCGCGTTGTGGAGTACTTCGATTTCCTGGTGAACGTCCTGGACGCCCGCTTCGAGGACAAGGGGCCGCCGGTGCGCGTCACCTGGCACTCCTCCTGCCACGCCCTGCGCGAGACCGGCTCCACCCAGGCGGCCAAGGCCCTGCTGGGCAAACTCTGCAACGTCGAACTGGTGGAGCTCTCCCGCGAGTTCGAATGCTGCGGCTTCGGAGGCACCTTCTCGGTGAAGCGCCCGGAAGTCTCGGCGGCCATGGCGCGCGACAAGGTGGAGGACATCCGGGCCACCGGCGCGCAGGTGGTGCTCACCGCCGACTGCGGCTGCCTCATGAACATCACCGGTACAGCCCGGAAGCTGGGCTACGACATCACAGGCATGCACCTGGCCGAATTCATCTGGGGGCGCATCAATGAAAAGTGATTCCTTCGACTTCACCGCCGCCCTGCAGAAAGCCCTGGCCGATCCCCAGATCGGGGGCAACTTCCGGGGCGCGCTGGACGGGCTGCGCGGCAAACGCCTGGCCCTGTTCAATGATGCAGAAGAGCTCGCCAGCCTGCGGGCCACGGGCAAGGCTCTGAAGGCGCGTGTGCTCTCCAGGCTGCCGGAGCTGCTCACCCAGCTTGAGGCCAACTGCGAAAAAAACGGCATCCGGGTGCACTGGGCCGAGACCACCGAACAGGCCAACCGCATCGTGCTCTCCATCCTGCGCGAATGCGGGGCGGACATGGTGGTCAAGGGCAAGTCCATGGTCTCGGAGGAGATGGGGCTCAACAGGTTTCTGGAGCAGAACGGGGTGGAGCCCGTGGAGACCGACCTGGGCGAGTTCATCATCCAGCTGGCCGTTGAGCCGCCCTCGCACATCACGGCCCCGGCCCTGCACAAGAACAAGCTCCAGGTGGCAGAGATATTCCACCGCTGTGTGCCCGGCGCGCCCTACACCGAGAACGTGGAGGAGCTGAACGCCATCGCCCGGACCACCCTGCGCGAGAAGTTCCGCACTGCCAAGGCCGGGCTCTCCGGCGTGAACTTCGCCATCGCCGAGACCGGCACCCTGGTGCTGGTGGAGAACGAGGGCAACGGCCGCATGTGCACCCACGTGCCGCCGGTGCACATCGCGCTGATGGGCCTGGAGAAGGTGGTTGAGAAGCTTGACGACCTGCCGCCGCTCATGCGCCTGCTCACGGGCTCGGCCACGGGGCAGCTTCTGTCCACCTACGTCAACGCGATCACCTCTCCCCGCGCCGAGGGCGAGTTGGACGGGCCGCGCGAAGTGCATCTGGTGATCCTGGACAACGGGCGCTCCACCATGTTCGCGGACCCGGAGCTCTCCGGAGCGCTGCGCTGCCTGCGCTGCGGCGCCTGCCTGAACAACTGCCCGGTGTACGTGCGCGTGGGCGGCCACGCCTACGGCTCGGTGTATCCCGGCCCCATCGGCGCGGTGATCACCCCGCAGCTGGAGGGCATCGACAACAAGGGCGATCTGGCCGGGGCGTCCAGCCTGTGCGGAGCCTGCGAGGAGGTCTGCCCGGTGAAGATCCCCTTGGCCGGGCACCTGCGGCGCATCCGGGCCGAAGGCCAGGCCGCGCCCGGCGAGGGCTGCGTGCGTGGAGCCGGGGCCAAGCGCTCGCTGGTTGAGCGTCTGGCCTGGACGGCCTGGGCCTACACCGAGACGCACCCGCGCCTGCGCGAGTATCTGCTGCGGGCCGCCGCCCTCATGGGCGACAAGCTCCCAGAGGTCGGCCCCCTGAAGACTTGGACCGCCGCGCGCACCGCCCCCAGGGTCGCGCCCAAAAGCCTGCGCCAGCGCGTGCGCGAGGAGGGCATCCGCCATGAGTAGCACACCCGCCCGCGAGGCGATTCTTACGCGGCTGGCGGCCGCCTGCCGCACCCCCGCGCCCGTGCCCGCTCCCGCCGACATCTGGGACGCGCCGGAGTTGGACGCGCCTAAACGCCTGGAGCTCCTGGCCAAGCGCCTGCAAGCCGTGCGCACCGAGGTGCACGTCACGCCCGAGAAGCAGTGGAAGGCCAAGCTGGCCGAGCTTCTGGCCGCGCGCAAGCCCGCCACCCTGGCCCACGGCACTGGAGCCTGGTTCGCGAAGGACCTGCCGGGAATCTGCAAGAAGCCCGGCATGCCCGCGCTCACGCCCTATTACGAGGACGTGGACCAGTTCAAGGACGCCCTGTTCGGCGTGGAGGCCTCCATCACCACGGCCAGGGCGGGCATCGCCGAGACCGGGGCGCTGCTCCTGACACCGGACGCAGGCGAGCCGCGCCTGCTGTCCCTGGTGCCGCCGGTGCACTTCGTGGTGCTGCGCGCCCGCGACATCGCCGCGAGCTTCGCCGGGGCCATCCGCGACCTCAAGCTGGCCGAGGCCATGCCCGCCAACCTTGTGCTGATCTCCGGGCCGTCCAAGACCGCCGACATCGAACTGACCCTGACCTTCGGGGTGCACGGCCCCAAGGAACTGATCGCGCTGATCCTGACCTAGACCGCAATAAGGGCACTGTCCGCATCACGGGGCAGTGTCCTTTTTTTGCGCGCAATGGTATGCTTCGCAACACATCCCACCCGCCATGAGTAAGCAGGCGCAATTGGGCGAGTTCGCAACCGTCATCCAAGGAATCCACGCAATGAGTTCCATACTGGTCGTTGACGACAGTAAGACGTTCGGGGCGCTACTCAAGCGAATGGTCGAGCGCGAAACCGGCTGTGACTGCGTCTGGGCCAAATCCTACGCGCAATGCCAAAGTGTCCTGGAAGCCGCTGCGGAGCCGTTTGCGGCTGCGCTTCTGGACCTGAATCTCCCCGACGCCCCCAATGGCGAGGTGGTCGATCTGGCCTTGTCCCGCGAGGTGCCGTCCGTGGTCTTCACCGGCGAGCTGTCCAGGGAGTTGCGCGAGCACATCTGGTCCAAGCGGATCGTGGACTACGTGCTCAAGGAAGGCATGCACAACCTCGACTACGTATCGCGCCTGCTGAAGCGACTGCTGCGAAACCGGGGCCTCAGGGCTCTGGTGGTGGACGATTCCAGGGCCATGCGCGCCCAGGTCGTGAGTCTGCTGCGGGCGCACGCCTACCAGGTGTACGAGGCCGGAGACGGTCCCCATGCGCTGGGCATTCTGGATGCCGACCCATCCATCCGGCTGATCTTCACCGACTGCACCATGCCCGGCATGGACGGCGTGGCTTTGACCAAGGCAATCCGCAAGATGGAGACGATGCAGCGCACGGTGGTCATAGGTGTGTCCTCCCTGGACGAGTCCTCCACCACGGTGGGCTTTCTCAAGGCCGGAGCCAACGACTTCATCACCAAGCCCTTCCAGACCGAGGAGTTCTACTGCCGCATCGGACAGAACATCGACATGATGAACATGATCGAGGACATCACCAACATGGCCAACCTCGATTTCCTCACGGGCCTTGGCAACCGCAAGTACCTGTTCGAGACAGGCCGAAAGCTTTTCGCCAGCCAGGAGCGCGGCGGCCTGCATCTGACCGCCGCCATCATGGACCTCGACCACTTCAAGAGGGTCAACGACACCTACGGCCACGAAGCCGGTGACGCGGTGCTCAAGCACTTTTCGACCCTTCTCGCCGGGCGTTTCCGGGAAAGCGACGTGGTGGCGCGCATGGGCGGCGAGGAGTTCTGCGTCGTCACCGTGAACATGAACGCGGAAAATGCCCTGGATGTGTTTGATACTTTCCGGAGGGACGTGGCGAACCGGCCCGCTGTCTACGACGGGCGGGAGATCCCCTGTTCGGTGAGCATCGGGGTATACACCAAAGCCGCCGGAAGCTTCGAGGAGCTCATCAAGGCCGGGGACGACCTGCTCTACCAAGCCAAGGAGCAGGGTCGAAACCGCGTCGTTGTGGGCTGACGAGCACCTCGGGAGGCCGCACGTGCACACACCGGTCGAATATCTCGGGCTCATGGCCCTTGGGCTCGGCGCGGGCGTCTTCGGCACGCTCATCGGCGCGGGCGGGGGCTTCGTGCTCATGCCGCTGCTCATCATGCTCTACCCGAACGACTCCGCCGCCACCCTGACCGCCATCTCCCTGGCCGTGGTGTTCTTCAACGCCCTGTCAGGCTCCGAGGCCTACGCCCTGGCCAGACGCATCGACTACCGCTCCGCGCTGCTCTTCTCTGCGGCCACCCTGCCCGGAGCCGTGCTCGGGGCGTTGAATACCCAGGCCGTGCCACGGCAGACCTTCGATTTCGTGTTCGGCGGGGCCGTCCTGGCCCTGGCCGTGTTCCTGGCCTTCAGGAAGGCCGGGCCAAACTCCCCGAACTCCCCAGACGGTCGACCCCCGGCGGGCGGCGTCACCCGCTGCCTCACCGACGCCCACGGGCAGACCTTCACCTACACCTTCAACCCGGCGCTCGGAGTCGGCCTGTCGCTTGTGGTTGGCTACGTGTCCAGCTTTCTGGGCATCGGCGGCGGCATCATCCATGTGCCGCTGCTGGTGTATCTGCTGCATTTTCCGGTGCACGTGGCCACGGCCACCTCGCACCTCATCCTGGCGTTCATGGCCTTCACCGGCACGCTCACCCACGTGTTGTCCGGCAGCTTCGCCACCGGGGCGCACCGCACAGCCGCGCTGGCCATTGGCGTGGTGGCCGGGGCGCAGATCGGGGCCAGGCTGTCCGAGCGCGTCGGGGGCATGGCCATCGTGCGGCTGCTGGCGGTGGGCCTGGCCGTGCTCGGGGTGCGCATTGTGCTGCTGGCGCTTGGCTGGTGGAATTAATTTTCAGTTTTTTTTCTTCATGTGACGCACGTCACAGGCCGCCGCGCGAGGCGGGCATATTGTCTGCTCACCAACGAGCGGAGGACACAAGAATGAAAGCGACACGCAAGATCGTAGAGATAGACGAAGAACTGTGCAACGGCTGCGGCGAATGCCTGCCCAACTGCGCCGAGGGCGCCATCAGCATCATCGACGGCAAGGCCAAGCTGAAGGCCGACAAGCTTTGCGACGGGCTTGGCGCGTGCCTGGGCCACTGCCCCATGGGCGCGCTCAAGATCATCGAGCGCGTGGCTGACGAGTTCGACGAGGAAGCCGTGCACCACGAACTGGAAGCCATGAAGGCCCCCCAGCCCAAGAAGGCCCACGGCGGCTGCCCCGGTTCCGCGGCCATGACCTTGGAGCGCCCCGCCGCTACGGCTCCCCAGGCCCCCCAGACTTTGGGTTGCGGCTGCCCCGGCTCCAACATGATGACCCTGAACCGCGCCCCGGCTGCCCCTCAGGCTGCCCCCGCTTCGGCCACCCAGGCCCAGGCCTCGAACCTCGGCCACTGGCCCGTGAAGCTGCGCCTCGTCCCGGCGGAAGCCCCCTTCCTGCGCGGCGCGGAAGTGGTCATCGCGGCGGATTGCGCCCCCGTGGCCCTGCCCGATTTCAACCAGCGTCTGGCCGGGAAGGTGGTCATGATCGCCTGCCCGAAGTTCGACGACCCCCAGCCGTACCTGCAAAAGCTGGTGCAGATGTTCACCCACTCCGGCATCAAGAAGGTTCAGATCCTGCGCATGGAAGTGCCCTGCTGCACGGGCCTTTCCGCCCTGGTGCACCAGGCGGCGGAGCTGGCCGGGACCAACATCCCCGTGGAGGACCTGGTGGTCACCCGCATGGGGAAGGCCGTTCCCGCCGATCAGCTGGGCATGATGCGCTAAGCGGCGAGCGCTACACAAATGTGCAGAGGCAGGCAGGGACGGTGCGACCGTTCCTGCCTGCCTCTTTTACGTTGGCTCGTTGCCGGGCTCCGCCCGGACCCGCCAGGGCTCTGCCCTGGACCCGCAAGGGGAGAGGCCTCCCCTTGACCCGGCTTTCCGCTTCGCGTCGTGTGCGGCAATTCGGGCCGGGGCTGGTGGCTGTCCCGCTCGTGTCCTGGCGGGCGGGCTCGAACCGATTTGGAGACGATTCGTCGCCCGCCCGCCAGAACCCGACCGTGACAGCCACCAGCCCCGACCTTCATCGACGACAGCGATTTCAAGCATCAATGAGCCCAGAAGCGCGGCTTTGCGCGCTTCTGGGCTCTAGATTGACAGGAATCTGAACTGTTGCGGGGCGTTACGCGAAGCGGATGCAGGGTCCAGGGGGATGATCCCCCTGGCGGGAGAGTCCAGAGAGGGCGGAGCCCTCTCTGGCCGCCGGAGGCATCAGCCTCTTATCTTCTCTTCACCGCGTAGCCGTACTGCGTGGGCCAGCCCTGTTCGCCGCCCAGCGCCGCCTGGGCTTTCAGCGCCCAGTACGGTTCGCGCAGCATCTCTCGTCCCAAAAGAATCAGGTCGGCCAGCCCGGCTTGCAGGATGTCCTCGGCCTGCTGCGGCTCGGTGATGAGGCCAACGGCGCTGGTCATGATGTCGGCCTGCTTGCGGATGTCGCCCGCGAAGGGCGCCTGGAAGCCGGGGGCCACGGGTATTTTCGCGTGAGGCACCAGCCCTCCGGTGCTCACGTCGATGAGGTCCACCCCGACCTTTTTCAGTTCGCGGGAGAGGGCCACGGACTGGGGCAGGTCCCAGCCTCCCTCCACCCAATCCGTGGCCGAGAGGCGAACGAACAGCGGCATGTCCTTGGGGATGGCGGCGCGGATGGCGGCGGCTGTCTCCAGGGGCAGGCGCATGCGGTTCTCCAGGGAGCCGCCGTAGGCGTCGGTGCGCTGGTTGCTGATGGGTGAGAGGAACTGGTGCATCAGGTAGCCGTGGGCCGCGTGCAGTTCGATCACCTGGAACCCGGCTTTGACGGCCCGGATCGCGGCGTCCACGAAGGCCTGTTTCACGGCCTCGATGCCTGCGGCGTCCAGGGGGGCGGGTGCGGGCTCGTTGTCGGCGAAGGGGATGGGGCAGGGCGCGACTGTTATCCAGCCGCCCTCGTCCGGCGTTGCGAGCTTGGCTCCCCCCTGCCAGGGCGGCTGGCAGCTGGCTTTGCGTCCGGCGTGGGCCAGCTGGATGGCTGCCACTGCGCCCATGCGCTTGATAAACGCGGCCACGGGAGCCAGGGCCTTGGTGTGGGCGTCACTCCACAGGCCCATGTCGCCGGGGGCGATGCGCCCCTGGGGCGTGACGGCGGTGGCTTCCACGAAGACCACCCCGGCTCCGCCCACGGCGCGGCTCCCCAGGTGGACCAGATGCCAGTCGTCTGCCAGCCCGTCCTTGGCGCAGTACTGGCACATAGGGGAAACGCCGATCCGGTTCCGGAAGATGATGCCGCGAATGGCGAAAGGGTCGAGCAGCTTAGGCCCGGACCCAGGTTCGATTCTCTCAGGGGCCATATGAAATCCTCGCGATGTTGGCGGTTGTCAACGGCTCCCGGGTGGGAGCCAGCTGCTTCATAGCACGCCCTCACGTGCAAGGCATCAGGAAACAGCTCCGCGTTGACCCCGGGCGTGGATTTGATTTACGCCAAAAGCTGGACTCCTTGCGCAGCCGCCAGAGTGCGGCGCGCCGGGACCTGTATGGAAAGAATCAAGCC
This sequence comes from Fundidesulfovibrio putealis DSM 16056, assembly GCF_000429325.1. Classification (NCBI taxonomy): domain Bacteria; kingdom Pseudomonadati; phylum Thermodesulfobacteriota; class Desulfovibrionia; order Desulfovibrionales; family Desulfovibrionaceae; genus Fundidesulfovibrio; species Fundidesulfovibrio putealis. The sequence goes on along the minus strand of NZ_AUBQ01000013.1, from coordinate 238,030 downwards.
GCGCCAGGCGCGCAAGGAGTGAAGGTTATGGCAAATCCGTTCGTGCATGTGGAACTGGCCACCGACGACCTCGGCAAGGCCAAGGAGTTCTACCAGGGACTATTCGATTGGAAGTACGTGGACATGCCCCAGTTCAACTATACCGGGATCGAGGTTGGGGAAGGAACCGGCGGGGGCATGATGAAGAATCCCGTGCCGGGCGTTCCCTCGCACTGGCTGCCGTATGTGCTGGTGGAGGACGTGCGGGCGTCCACCGAAAAGGCGCGTTCTTTGGGAGCGACCATCGTGAAGGACGTCACGGAGGTTCCGGGGTATGGCTGGTTCAGCGTGCTCATCGACCCCACCGGGGCCGCTTTGGGCATGTGGCAGGCGGCGCAAGGCATGTAGCGGTCATGCTCCCGGCGCAACGCGAGAGGCCGCCCGAAGGCGGCCTCTCTAGTTGGGGGGGGTTATAGGGTTTTGAAGACTATGCTTTCTTCTTGGACTTCTTCATGGACAGGCCGATGCCGTCGAACATGAAGAAGATCGCGTAGCCATACCACATGGTGTAGATCACGTAGAAGATCAGCAGGAAGCTCAGCAGGAAGATGTTCTTGGTAACCGACTCGCCTTCGATGCCGTAGAAGTTGTAGCCGGGTTCCAGAGCCTTCTTCATCACGGCGTCCAGGGCCTTGGCCTCGGCCACCTTGCCTTCCTTCTGCAAGGGCTTGATCAGGGCCGAGAAACCGGTCCACAGGTCCTTGAGGAGCTTGTGGTTGGCCTTGTTCTCGGGGGTTTCAGCGGCAGGGCCGACAACCATGAACACGTCCTTGGCCTTGGTGGCAGCGAAGCTCAGCATGGAGCCCAGGTCGCCCTTCACGTTGAGGACGTTGTCCTTCACGTCCACGGTGGCGCCAGCTGCGGTCAGGGCCTTGGCCACGTCCGCGGCCTTCTTGTTGGCGATGGCGGTCGCCTTGGCCGGGTCGGCCTCGTCCTTCGGGTCGGGCTTGGCGATAGTGGCGGTGACGGCCAGCTGCTTGCCCTTTTGCTTCTCGATGCCGGTCTTGACCTCCTCGAAGTAGTCCGAGGAGTTCTTGGAGAGCCTGTTGAAGAAGTCATCGGAGAATTCCAGGCCGGTCTTGCCGCCGAACAGGGGCGACATGATCAGCATGAAGACAACCAGGAAACTCACCATGAGCAGCACACCCTTCGTGAAGGTGCCCTTATTGACTATCATCATCGCTTATTCCTCCCCACGCAGCATGCCGATGTTGGCGAAGAACTTCCCGAACACCCACACGCCGAAAAGACCCACGCTGACCCAGAATACGATGTTGCCCACATACTCGATGTTGTTGTTCAACTCGGGCGACCAGCCCAGGTAGCCAAGCTCGGTGAGCTTCTTGGGCAGGGTGGCCGCGCGGTTGATGAAGCCGGAGATGATGGACAGGGCGTAGAAACCACGGATGTGCACGCCCTTGACCACCTTGGTGACCAGCGCGCCGACCTGGATGCCCAGCAGCGAGCCGATGAGCATGCCCATGGCCAGGGTGTAGAACACGAAGCCGTACACCGCGTACTGGGTGATGCCCGCGAAACCGGCGGTGAAGATGATCTGGAGGATGTCCGTGCCCACGGTGGTCATGGAGGAGACGCCGAAGACGTACACGAACATGGGGAAGGTGATGAAGCCGCCGCCCACGCCCATGATGGAGGCCAGCGCGCCGACCACGAAGCCGCCAGCGGCCAGCACCCACATGGAGATCTGGCGTCCGCCGGGGACGAAGTCCTCGTCGAAGGTGATCATGGGGGGGATCTTCAGGGCCTGGACCTTCTTGGCCAGGGGAGGCACGCCGCCGCCGGCGGGGCCGCCGTGGGAGTCGCCGCCGTCATCGCCCTTGCGCGACTTCAGGAAGTCGTACGCGCCGTAGAAGCCCAGGAAGCCGAGCAGCACGGCGTAGATGGAGGAGATGAACAGTTCCGACATGAGGGGGTCGGAGTCGTAGAGGGCCTTGTTCAGGTAGCCGCCCGCCACAGCGCCGAAGCCCGAGCCGAGCAGGAAGCCCATGGCCAGCTTCACGCTCACGTTGCCCAGCTTCTTGTGGACGGCGGTGCCCATGATGGCCTTGGCGAAGATGTGGAACAGGTCCGTGCCGACGGCCAGGATGCCCTTGACGCCTGCGGCCATGAGCGCCGGGGTGATGATGAAGCCGCCGCCCGCGCCGATGCAGCCGGTGATCAGGCCCGCAGCCAGGCCCACGCCGATGGAGGCCAGGAAGATGGTGGTGTTGTAGTAGGAGGGCATGTACGCGGTCTTGCCGCCGATCACGTCCGCCGCCTCGACCAGACTGAAGCCCAGGATGGGCAGTGCCAGCACCAGAAGCATCAAGAGTTTTTTGCGGTTCTTGATGATGCTCATGGAGACTTCGTAGTCCCACTTGGCATGGGCTCTCGCCCCTTCCATCATGAATTCATAGACTTCCCTGAAAAATCGCATTCCACTCCACCTCCGTTTCCGTCGTGCGTTTGTCCCTTCGGATTCTCGCATCGAAGCGCAAGCCCTGCGCCTCACCCCTGCCACGTCGTCCGGCCCCACGTTCATGAAAGTCCGGTCATCGTCTGAAAAGCATGCCGCGCACCGCCCGGACCAGCTGCTCCGGATCGTCCCCCTTGTGGACGAAAAACACCTCCGGTTCCTTCAGGCAGGGTGCGGCGTCTTCCTCTTCGTATGCGTATACGGCCACAGGCAGCTTCGGGCGTGTCGTCCTCACCAGTTGGATCACCGAGAGCGCGTCCATATCGGGCAGCTCGGTGTCCACAACCAGCAGGTCGGCCCGGACAGCGGCCAGGCTGGCGGCGAGGCGTCCCAGCCCGCAGCCCTTCACCTCGAACCCTTCGCGGATGAGTTCCCTGGACAGAAGCTCCCGGATGTGCCGGTTGCGGTCGGCCAGGATGACCGTAAAGGATTGTGACGCCGCTGTTGCCATTCCCCTTATTCGCAAACATCGTGCCGGAATGGATAATGTGTAACATGCTGGAATTGTGAATAAAAAAGGCGGCGCGCAAGGGGGCGCGCCGCCTGGGGTGTCCATTTTTTTTACACCCGGTAAAGGATCATGCCCCCAGGGCCTTGGCGCTGGAGGTGCAGGCTTGCTCCTCCAGGCCGCCGATGACGCTGGAGAGTTCGCGCACGTGTCCGGCCATGCCCTGCACGGTCTGGGAGAAGTCGTCCATGCCCTTGGTGAGGTCCTGGGAGAAGCTGCTGATGCCGGACACGGAGCGGGCGATCTCCTCGCTGGCGGTGGATTGCTGCCCGGCGGCCTGGGCGATGCCCCGCACCTGCCCGGTGGTGCGGTCCACCAGCTCCACGATGGAGCGCAGGGCCTCGCCGGACTGTACGGCCAGCTCCGAGGCCACGCCCACGGCCTGGGCGGCCCGGTTCACGTGCTCCACGTTGCGGGCGGTGCCCTCCTGGATGGTGGCGATGGCCTGGCCCACCTCCTGGGTGGAGTGCATGGTCTTCTCGGCGAGTTTTCGCACCTCGTCGGCCACCACGGCGAAGCCGCGCCCGGCTTCCCCGGCACGCGCGGCCTCGATGGCCGCGTTCAGGGCCAGCAGGTTGGTCTGGTCCGCGATGTCGGAGATCACGGTCATCACCTGGCCGATGGCGTGGGCCTGCTCCCCCAGCTGGCTCATGCCCTGTTCCAGCACCTTGGCCAGCTCATCCACCTGGGTGATGGCCCGTCGGGCGTCCTCCACCACGGCCTGCCCGCGCTGGGCTTCGGTCCGGGTCTGGTCTGCGGCCTCGGAGGCTTCGTGGGCGTTGCGGGCCACTTCCAGCACGCTTGAGTTCATCTCGTCCATGGCGGCGGCGGTTTCCGCCGTGGTGGATTCCTGGCCGGTGACGCCCTCGCGCAGGGAGTCTATCTCGCCCAGCAGATCCTTGGAGGCGTCCCCGATTCCCTGCACCACGCCGCGCAGCACGTCCACGGCCTGCAGTATTCCCTCGCACTTGGCCCGCTCGGCCTGGTTCTGGGCCTCTTCGGCCCTGGCCAGGGCGTCCTTGGCCTCCCCGACCGCCTTGTCGGCCAGCGCGTGCTCCTGGCGGGCCTTGCCCAGGCTGTCCTTGAGGGCGTCCACCATGGCCCGCATGTCGTCGGCCATGCGGCCCAGTTCGTCCTGGGAACGCACGGAGAGGTCCGCGTCCAGGGTCCCTCCCGCCACTTCCCGCGCATACGCGCCGCAGGCGAACAGCGGCCGCAGAATCAGGAAGCGCAGGCAGGCCATGATGACGGCCATGAAGGCCAGGGTCAGCCCCCCCGCGATGAGCATGTTCTGGCCGTTCAGGCGCTCCACCATGGCTTGGAGTTCCTGGTGCGGGGCCATCACCACGAAGCGCCAGCCGGTCAGTGCGTCGGCCAGCACCGTGGCCATGCCCGCCTTGCCGTCCTGCGTGAAGGAAATCTGCTCGACGCCCTGGACCTTCATGGCCCGGCGCATCCATTCGGGGGGATTGTCCTCGTTCTTCATGCGTTTGGCCGGGTCGGGGTGGGCCACCACCATGCCGTCGCGGTCCAGGATGAAGGCGAACCCGGTGTCGCCGATCTTGGTCTTGGAGACTTCGTTGGTGAGGTATTCCAGGTCGATGCCTGCGTTCAGCACGCCCACGAGCTTTTTGGCCTTGTCGCGTATGGGCACGGCCAGCACCACCACGGCCTTGCCTACGGTGCGGCTCATCAGGGGCTTGGAGACCACCTTGTCCTTCGCGTCCTTCGAGACAGCCAGGAAATAGTCCCGGTCCGCCACGTTGACCGTGCCCTTCAGGATTTCCGAGGAGACGACGGCGTCGCCTTTCAGGTCGAACACGTTCAGGTAGAGCATGCCCTGTGTGCTTTTGGCCAGGAAGGCCAGCTGGGGCTGCAAGGTGGAGGGCACGTCCACGGAGGCCGCGATCACGACGCTCTCCAGCCCGGCGATGCCTGAAAGCAGCGTGAGCCTGTCCTCCATGCCGCCCACCACGTCGCGGCTCAGGGCCTGTCCCAGGAGCCGCATGTCCTGTCCCATGAGAGTCTCCATGCTGGTGCTGGCCTGCCGGGCGTTCACGATCACCAGGCAGACCATGCCCAGCACGATGGCGGAAAGGGCGGGAACGAGGAATTTCAACTGGAGGGATCGATTCATACAGGCTCCTTGTTACTGCGATGCGCCAGAAGAGGAGCCCGGTCATGAGGTGGCGCGATGCAGAGCCAACCAGCATGAGCGTAACGGCTGAAAGGGACAGGCTCCGATAGGTATGAATACTTACTGTCCCGAAAGACTGGAGAAGTAAAGCGCGGAGTGTGGCCACGTGCGTCCAGGTTGCACCCGTGTGCGCCCGGATACGTGCACGTTTACGCATGCACGCCCGTGTGCGCCCACGGTTCACTGGTTCGCGCTCCCGGAGTGTGTCCGGGCCGGACGCTAAATGACCGGCAGCCTGATGATGGTCTTCAGCTCCTCGGGCGGGGTGGTGGCCGGATCAGTGAGGTATATCTCGTGGTGGCGGCCCACCACGGTCAGGCCCTGCTGCTCCATGAAGGCGTGCATGACGGCCAGGGTTGCGGCTTCCTGGTCGTAGGGGCCGGTGTGGAGCATCTGCACGCAGCGTCCCTCCTCGAAACCGGCCAGGCCGACGCGGGAGACGATCCGGGGCCGCCCCTCGGCCAGCAGTTTTTCCACGATGCGGTCCAGATCGTTCTCGCCGATGATGTCCGGCGTGCGCAGGCACAGGGTCCAGTTCCAGGCGGAGCGGGGCGCGGTGTCGAAGTCGGTGTAGCCAGGGTCCAGGTGCCACATGGCTTCGAGCGAGGCGAGCTCGTAGACGCGCCCGGCCTGGGCGTTGTCCTGGCGCAGGGCTTCGGCCACGGCGTACAGGGCCGCCAGGCAGTCCTTGAACTCGGAGTCGTCGGGGTGGCCTTGGCCGTCTATGGCCAGAAACCAGCCCGAGTCGATATCCACCACGGCGGGCGTGTCGGTGGCGGCGTATTCGTCCTCGGGCAGCGCGAAAATGTCGGCGTGTTCGGTGGTCATGGATTCCTCCTGGCGGACGGCGGCGGACGCGGATGGGCAGGATTCATACCCGGCCCGGGCGCGCATGAAAAGCCCGAATCGTTCGCCGCCAGGGAGTCACGCGCACCCCTGCGGAGTTTCTGCCAGTAGCCCTACTTTGCTGGGAGGTGTTTTGTACTCCTAGGTTTTTTTTCGTCAAAACCTGCAAAGTGTTGACAGTCCTGTTACAGGGGCGCAATAGTCGCCCGGGGCATTCATACGTCTGTTGGGAGGGTGTCGTGGGGCTGTACACACTGTTGTTGTCGTTCGTCGTTCCGTTGTTTCTCGCTTCCTCACTGCTTGTCATTCAGCCAGAGTCCTGCCGGGCAGCCGACGAGCCATCGTATGTAGGCTCCAAGGCATGTTCCCAATGCCACGAAAAGCAGTACGAGAACTTCTCCAAGTATTCCAAGAAAGCTCACGCCTGGGACTCCATCGCCATAATGAAGCCCAAGCTGAAGGAGCAGGAGCTCAAGCAGTGCTACGAGTGCCACACCACGGGCTATGGCAGGAAGGGCGGCTTCGTGAGCAAGGAAGCCACGCCGCACCTGGCCGACGTTGGCTGCGAGAGCTGCCACGGCCCAGGCGGGGAGCACGCCGCCTCCGGCGATCCCAAGCAGATAAGACGCCGCCCTGCGGTCGAGACCTGCACCGCCTGCCATAATCCGCAGCGCGTGGAAGACTTCAACTTCAAGCCGCTGCTCTTCTCGGGCGCCCACTAGGAGATGGACATGAACATCTCCAAGTCCATCAACGCCAAGCTTACCCTGACCATCGCCGCAATCTCCCTGGCGGTCATCGCCGCCATCATGATCATCGAGGGCTACGGCGTTCGCTCCATGATGTCCCAGCAGATCATGCGCTCCGCCGAGGCCGAGGCCGACCTCGCCTACATGGGGCTCGAGAAACCCATGATCGTGGGCGACAACAAGGGAACAATCGCCGAGTTCGCGGCCATCCGGGAGAAGTTCAAGGGGCTCTCCGCCTCCATGACCTCCTACACCGGCAACGTGACCTACAGCACGGACCCCTCCCTGGTGCGCAAGGACTTCGCCGCCGCAGCGGGCAGCGAGGAGTTGGCCAGGCTGCACCAGCGCGGCCTGAAGGAGAACATCCGGCAGTCCATCTTCATCGACCAGGGCGGCAAGCACCTGCTGGCGCGGGTTATCTCCGTGCCCAACCAGCGCAAATGCCATCACTGCCACGGCTCCTCGGAGCCCATCCTCGGCCAGATGGTGCTTATCCAGGACGTGAGCGCCGAGTGGAGCGCCATGCGTTCGCAGCTCATCACCTCCGCCTCGGTGGGACTTGGCGGGCTGGTGCTGCTGGTGGGCGTGTCGGTGTGGGCCATCGGGACGGTGCTCATCAGGCGCGTCAAGCTGCTGGTGTCCGCCACGGAGCAGGTGGCCGCAGGCAACCTGAAGGTGTCCTTCGACGTGCACGGCCAGGACGAGCTGACCGTACTGGCCGGGGACCTGGAACACATGGTGGCCCAGCTCAAGGACAAGCTGGGTTTTTCCGAGGGCGTGCTGAGCGGCATCCCCGTGCCCTGCGGCATCGTGGGGCCGGACTTCACCATGCTCTGGGTCAACCAGCTCATGTGCGACCTGCTGGAAAAACGCGAGGCGCCGCAAGCCTTCATCGGCATGCGCTCCGGCATGTTCTTCCGCAACGATCCCAACAGCGAAGGCCTCTCCGACCGGGCCATCAAGCAGCGCACCCCCCTGTCCGGAGAGACCGAACTGCCCCTGCCCTCGGGCAAGACGCTCCAGATCGCCGTCACCACCACGCCGTTCTTCGACATGGACGGCAACCTGCTGGGCTCCATAACCTTCTGGCGCGACGTGACCGAGCGCCGCGAGCAGCAGCGGCGCATCGAGAACCAGAACGCGGTCATCTCCAAGGCCGCCGAGCAGGCCGAGGGCGTGGCCCATCACTTGGCCGGGACAGCCAAGCACCTGCTTTCGCGCATCGACGAAACCGAGCGGGGCACCGACAACCAGCGCCACCGCATCCAGGAGACGGCCACCGCCGTGGAGGAGATGAACGCCTCGGTGCTGGAGGTGGCACGCAACGCCTCCGAGGCCGCGCGCTTCGCGGAGAACGCCCGCGAAAAGGCCGAGCATGGCCGCAAGGTGACCGAGGATTCCATCGAGGCCATCATGAACGTGCGCGAGCAGACCCGGCGCATGAGCCAGAGCCTGCACGAGCTGGGCGAGAAGGCCCAGGGCGTGGGCCGGATCATGAACCTCATCACCGACATCGCGGACCAGACCAACCTGCTGGCGCTGAACGCGGCCATCGAGGCCGCGCGTGCGGGCGATGCCGGACGCGGCTTCGCCGTGGTGGCCGACGAGGTGCGGAAACTCGCCGAGAAGACCATGGACGCCACCCGGGAGGTCCATGAGGCCGTCAGCGGCATCCAGCTTGGCGCGAAGCAGAACGTGGACCTCATGGAGGCCGCAGGCAAGGACGTGGAACTCGGCGCGGACCTGGTCAAGAATGCCGGAGACGCCCTGCAGGAGATCCTGGGGGCCTCGGTGGCCACGGCGGACATGGTCCGCTCCATCGCCACCGCCGCCGAGCAGCAGTCCGCCGCCTCGGAGGAGATCACCCACACCGTGGACGACGTGAACGCCATCGCGGTCCAGGCTGCGCAGGCCATGAAGGAGCTCGCGGAGACCTCACGCGAGGTGACGCAGGTTGCCTCCGAGCTGCGCGAGGTCATCGGCGCAATGAGCCAGGGAGCGGGCGAGCCAGCGAAACGGCTTGGTTAGTATGGCGTCCACAACGTATCTGACTTGCGGCTGCTGCCCCTGAGATACGCATTCATGCTTTTCAGGGGCGCGGCACGAGGTTCCGCCGGGGCGGGCCAAGCGGACTGGAAGCAGCATTCTTCATTCCATGCGAAAGGGAGGGCATGCCCCTCCCTTTTTTTATGGCCGAGAATGGCGGAGTATGGCAGTCTTTCCGCATAGGCATGAAGTGAAGCACTGGATGTCCGTGAATACACGAACGAATGAGGAGCCCGGAACAATGAAGAAGGTTTTGCTCGCGGTCTGTGTGATGGTGTTGGCGGCGGGAGCCGTTCCTGCGTTCGCAGAATCGAAAATCGCCCTGGTCAACATGCGGGAGGTCCTCTCCAGGTGCGACGCGGGTGCGAAAGCGGTGGGGGAAATGCGCGGCATGTTCTCCGCGAGGCAGCAGAAGCTTAACGAGATGAAGCAGGAGGCCATGGCCTTCCAGGAGCAGCTGAAGGGGAAGGCTCCGGAGAAGTCGCCGAAATCCGCAGAGCTGGAAGCGAAGGTCCGCAAGATTGCCGAGGAAGACGGGCAGCTTCGCAAGGACATCGCCGCCGAGGAGGAAGCCCGCCTCAAGCCAATCGTGGAGAAGGTCACGGGCGTGGTCCGGGCTTACGCGCAGGAGAAGAAGCTTACCGGAGTTCAGGACCGGGCGCTGTTCCTGTATTTCGACCCCGCACTGGACATCACCGAGGAAATCATCAAGCGCGTGAACCAGGCCCAGTAACGCTTTCAGAGTGACGCTCCGTTCAGGGAAACCGGCCTGGACGGAGCGTCCGTTTATCAGCCAGGAGCGCCCGGACGAAGTCTTGCCCGGATCGCCAGGGCTGACGCCTCAGTCTTTCCCGTCTCCCTGCCCTGCCTGTTCCCCCCAGGCGTCGCGGCTTCTGGCGATCTTCTTGCGAACGCCCTGCCAGGTGTCCGTCCTCAGGTAGCTGTCGGGCCAGCGCTCCAGGAAGCGCCCGTACATCTCGTAGGGCACGGTGAAGGTCATCTCGTCGGTTTTCAGGAATTTCCTCTCCGAAGGGTCGAATCCCCCCAGCACGGCCTTGAGCCGTCCCTGCCCCAGGTAATGAAGCGGCCAGGACGTCAGGTAGGAGCAACCGGCTCCGAAAGGCGACATCACGGCCTCGAAGTCGTCCGTCACGAAGCTGGCCAGGAAAACCAGCCCGGACAGGACTTCCGCCCGCCCGAAAAAGGTGACGGTCTCGGGCGTTTCGCCGGGCGCGAACTGGCTCAGGGGCTTGAACACGCAGAAGCGCTTCGGAGCGGGCCTGGGGGCGATCTCCGTGAAGAAGCGCCGCACGGTCTCCGGCGAGCGCAGGTAGCGCTCTCCGTGCACCTGGGTGCCGGGAATGCCCGTGGACACGTAATGGGTGATGAAGTCGAGTTGCGGCTGGTGGAAGCCCAGATAGAAGGAGCCGCCCATGCAGCCGTAGCGTGCGGCCTCGAAATACGCCGCCGTGTTCTTCTTCCTGGCCAGCCAGATGGAGCCGATGACGCAGGAGAATGATCCCCAGACCTCCTGCCAGTTGATGGCCCCGCTCTGTTCGAGCTCCATGGAGAGCGCAGGTCCCGGCTTGGGGGCGAAGCCCGACGGGGGCTCCTGGTCGGTGTAGAACATGCCGAAGGGTTCGCCGTCGTAATCCAGGGCCTCCAGGAATGCGCGCAACGATTCGTCCATGTCTGTGCCTCCCGCTCGCGGGTTGAGGTCTTCAGGACTTTCAGGACAGGGTGTCGCCGATCTTCACCTGGGTCTGCACGGTAAGTCCCAGCTTTTCCATCTTGGCCAGAAGCGTCGGGCGCGACAGCCCCAGGAGCTTCGACGCCTGGGTGCGGTTGCCGCCCGTTATGCGGAGCGCCTCGGCCAGCACCAGGGCGGCGAAGCGGTCCGTGACCTGGCCGAACAGGTCCGGCCCTCCGGCGGCCACGGCCTGGCGCACGTATTCCTCCACGGCCTGCACCGCCTCGGCGCCGATCTCGTGCGGCGCTTCAGGGGAGCGCCCGGCCAGGGCCGCGCGCACGTCGTATTCGCCGATGGCCAGCCCGCGCGAGAAGATGAGCGTCTTCTGGAGCACGTTGGAGAGTTCGCGCACGTTTCCCGGCCAGTCGTGGTCGGCAAGCGCGGCCAGCGCCTGGGGGGTGAGGCCAGGGCTCTGCACGTTCATGGCCGCCGCGTGCAGGCCCAGAAAATGGGTGGCCAGTTGGGGGATGTCCTCCTTGCGCTCGCGCAGCGGCGGCAGCACGATGCGCACCACCTGCAAGCGGTAGTAGAGGTCCTCCCGGAAGCGCCCGTCGGCCATGGCGGCTTCCAGGTCGCGGTTGGTGGCGGCCACGATGCGCACGTCCACGGGGATGGGGCCTTTGCCGCCCAGGCGCTCGATCTGGCGCTCCTGCAAGAGGCGCAAAAGCTTGGCCTGGATGGGCAGCGGCATGTCGCCGATCTCGTCCAGGAAGACCGTGCCGCCCTGGGCCTGCTCGATCTTTCCGGCCCGGCGCTGCGTCGCGCCGGTGAAGGCTCCCTTTTCGTGTCCGAACAGCTCGCTCTCCAGGAGCGTCTCCGGGATGGCCACGCAGTTGACCACCACGAAGGGCCTGGACTTGCGGTCCGAGTAGCTCCACAGGGCGCGCGCGGCCAGCTCCTTGCCGGTGCCGGACTCGCCCTGCACCAGCACGGTGGCGTCCGTGGCGGCCAAGCGTCCCAGTTGCTTGTACACGTCGCGCATGGCGCGGCTCTGGCCCACCAGGGCCACGGCCGGCCCTTCGCCGGGGCTTGGCTGGGCCTTGTGTCCCTTGGCCTGGCGGGACGCGTCCAGGGCCTGGGCGATGAGCCCAAGCATCTCGGGGATGTCGAAGGGCTTCAGGATGTAGTCGAACGCGCCCTTGTTCACGGCCTCGATGGCCGTGTCGGTGTTGCCGTAGGCGGTCATGATGATCACCGGCGTGGCCGGGTCCTTGGCCTTCATGCGGGCCAGGGCCTCAAGGCCCGTCATGCCCGGCATGCGCACGTCCATGACCACCAGGTCGGGGCGGTCGCTCTCCAGGCGGGCGATGCCCTCCTCGCCGTTGGCGGCGGTCAGGGGAACGTGTCCGTCCTGCTCGATGAGCCGGGCGAAGCTGTTGCGCAGGCCCGGATCGTCGTCCACGATGAGAATCAGTGCCACCGCGCGCCTCCCTGGGTCTGCGCGTCGAAGGGCAGGGTGATGGTGAACTTGGCCCCGCCGCCCTTGGCCTGGGTCAGGGACAGGGTCCCGCCATGTTCGGTCACGATGCGCCGCGCGATGGGGAGCCCCAGGCCCGTGCCCTCCTCCTTGGTGGTGTGGAACGGCTCGAACACCCGCTCACGTTCCTGTTCAGGCACGCCCGGCCCGGAGTCGGCCACGGAGATGATCGCCACCCGCCCCATGGGCTCGATGAACCCCTCGCTCTCGGCGATGAACACCTGTCCGGGGCCGTCCAGCGCCTCCATGGAGTTGCTCAAGAGGTTCACCAGCACTTCCTTGAGCTGCTCGGGGTCGATCAGGATGGGGCGCAGGGGGTCTTCGCGCTCCACGGACACGGCCACGCGCTGGGAATCCAGGCGCAGCTGGAGCAGGTTCAGGGCCGCGTCCGTCACGGTGGAGGGGCTCACCCGCGTGAGCGAAAGCTTGGGCGGCTTGGCGTATTCCAGGAAGTTCTGGATGATGAGGTCCAGGTGCTTGATCTCCTGCGAGATCACCTGGAAGTCCTCCTGCTGGTTCTCGCTCAGGGCCAGGGACCGTTGCAGGGAGAAAAGGCGCATCTTCACCGAGGTCAGCGGGTTCCTGATGGAGTGGGCCACGCCCGCGGCCATCTTGCCCACGGTGGCCAGCCGTTCGGTGGCCATGAGGGTGGCCTGGCTCTTCTCCAGCTTGGAGCGGGCCTGCACGGCGCGCTCCAGCAGGCCGTGCATGCGGGTCTCCAGGGCGGCGACTTCGTCCGGGCCGACCAGATCGTCCTCGCCCTGGGCCAGGCGGCGGATGGGGCCGAGAATCTGGCGCGAGATGACCGCCGCCAGGATGAGCCCCAGCAGCAGCGAGACCGGCAGGAAGGCCGTGGCCATGGCGTTCACCAGACGCATGCGCCCGATGCCGTCCTCGCGGTCGCGCTCCAGCCCGCCGCGCAGGGAATCCAGGAACAGCTCGCACTGGGTTATCAGGCCGTCGAAGCGTTTTCGCGCCCCGGCCTGGATGGCGTTCGCCCCGTCCCGGTCGCCCGCGTTCAGGCGCTCCACCACGCGCTCGCGCTCCACGGTGAGGCGCAGGAAGCCTGACTCGATGTCGTTTAAGAGCTTGCGGGCCGCCTCGTCGTCCACGAAGGCGCGCACCTTGTGCAGTTCGCGCTCGAAGGCCGCCTGCTGCTCGGCCAGGCGCGACAGCCAGAGCCGGTCGAAATCCAGCGAGTAGTAGGTGAGGTAGCCGCGCTGGGCGGCCAGGGTGCTCTCCAGGCGCATGGCCGCGTCCAGGGCGTAGACCTGGCGCTCGAACAGGCCGGTGAAGAAGGTCTGCAGGCGCGTCCCGTACCAGAGCATGAACGCTCCGCCCCCCACGGTGGTGGCCATGAGGAGGCCCAGCATCAGGTAGATGCGCAGGCGCAGGGACACGTGCAGCTTCATGGATTGATGGTGCAGCCCTGAGGGGAGGAAGTCAAGCGCGGGCGGGGAGTTGTCCCCTGATTGCGGCTTCCGGGGAACGCGCGGGGGCTAGTACCCGTCGTCCTGCTGCCCCTCGCCGAACATCTCCTTCTTGAGGGGCACAAGCTCCTCCCAAGTGACGTCGGAGAGCCCCATGGCGGAAACGCGCCTGGGCTCCACCATGAGCGCGCGTCCCAGGCGCGAGCTCACCATGTCGTCCACCACCTCGCCGCCAGGGCGTCCGCTGTCGTCCATCCGGTGGATCATCACGGCCACCTCGCCTCCTGCGGCCACGGCCTTGGGCGCGTAGGAGGCCACCAGGGCGGCGGCGTCGGCCAGGGCGGCCTCGTCCCAGAGCGCGCCGGGCATGGGCCGGATGAGCCCCAGCGGGCTCATGTGGTCGCGCACGATGACCAGCGTGTCGCCGGGCCGGGCCAGACGCTCCAGGGCCTCGTTGCCTTCGCGGTTGCGGCCCATGGACAGCCAGTGCGGGCCGCTCCAGAACTGGCGGCCCACGTTGGCCAGGTGGAAGTCGTCGGCGGTGGGGGGCTTGCCGTATTGGAAGAGAAACACATAGCGCTTGGCCGAGTCCATCTCGGTCAGCTTGCAGCCCCCGGCGGACTGCGGAATCTTGGCGATGCCAAGCTCCCGGGCCAGCCGGAACTGGGGTTTCCTGGTGCGTCCGCCGAAGTTGTGCAGGCGCTCGCGGTCCACCAGCCCGATGTCCTCCATGCGGGTGGGGGACAGGTTTTTGGCCGAGAGCGGGCGCAGCAGGACGTCTCGCACGCTGGCCTCGCGGCTTATGATGTCCAGGGCGTCGCGGCGCTGGGACATGGGGCGCTGGCCCTTGACCTCGCCGGTGATGATGAACTTCGCGCCGTACTGCTCCAGCATCAGGCGGCAGCGGCGCAGCATGAGGATCTTGCAGTCCACACAGGGGTTCAGCACCTTGCCCACGCCGTGTTCCGGGCGGGCGAGCATCATGTTCACGTATTCGGGGCCGACGTCCACGGCCTGGATGTCCAGTCCGTAGTCGGCGGACCACTGGGCGATGCGGTCGGGGTGGCCGAAAAAGGGGCTTATGAAGTGCAGGCCCAGCACCGAGAGGCCCTGCGCGGCCACGGTGCGCGCCGCCAGGATGGAATCGAGGCCTCCGGAGAACATGGCCAGGGCGTCGTATTGTTTCGTGGACAGGGTAGGTGTCTCCTTGACGCGAGATGAGGGCGGAGGCGCATCGCTGCGCCGCCCACGGTATTCCTACCAACGAAGGCCGCAAAAGGCGAGACTAGGCCTGCCGTGCCTTGAGGAGGTCGCGGATCTCCGTGAGCAGCACCACGTCCGCAGGCGGAGGCGGCGGCGCGGCAGGCTCCTCGGGCTTTTCCATCCTGCGTTTGAGGGTGTTTATGCCCTTCACGATCAGGAAGATGCAGAACGCGACGATGGTGAAGTCGACCAGCGCCTGGATGAAGTTGCCGTAGTTCAGGGTGGCGCTCTTCATCCCGTCGATGGGGGCGGCGAGGTTGAATTTCAGGCTGGTGAAATCCACGCCGCCGAGCAGCATGCCCACCGGAGGCATGATCACGTCCGCCACCAGCGACGAGACGATCTTTCCGAAGGACGCTCCGATGATCACGCCCACGGCGAGGTCCATGACGTTGCCGCGCATGGCGAATTCCTTGAATTCACGAAGAACGCCCATATGATGCCTCCTGCGAGTTTGCCGGGAACGTATCCCTTCCTGGGTGTCCAGACAAGCTCCTGACGGAAAAATCGTCCAGCAGCGCGCAACAAATGGCCGTTGCCCCGCGCGGGCGCTTTTGCTATGGCCCTTGGGCATTTCACATAAATGATCAAGGATGTGCCTCATGGCCAAGAAATCCGCCGGATCGCCCCAGGACGCGCGCCTGGAGGCCCTCACCACCGCTCTGAGCACCATCGAACGCAAGTACGGCCAAGGCTCCGTGATGCGCCTCGACGAGGAGACCCACGCGGCCATCCCCTCCATACCCACCGGTTCCATCGCCCTGGACCTGGCGCTTGGCATCGGCGGCATCCCCAAGGGGCGCGTGGCCGAGATTTACGGCCCGGAGTCCTCGGGCAAGACCACCCTGGCCCTGCACCTGATCGCAGAAGTGCAGAAGCAGGGCGGCACCGCCGCCTTCATCGACGCCGAGCACGCGCTGGACGTGAACTACGCCAAGCGCCTGGGCGTGAAGACCGACGAGCTGCTCATATCCCAGCCCGACTACGGCGAGCAGGCCCTGGACATCGCCGACCTTCTGGTGCGCTCCGGCGCTGTGGACGTGGTGGTGATCGACTCGGTGGCCGCGCTCATCCCACAGAGCGAGCTTGAGGGCGAGATGGGCGAGACCCAGGTTGGCTCGCAGGCCCGGCTCATGAGCCACGCCCTGCGCAAGCTCACCGGCACCATCCACAAGTCCCACACCTCCGTGGTGTTCATCAACCAGATCCGCATGAAGATCGGCGTGACCGGCTACGGCAGCCCCGAGACCACCACCGGCGGCAACGCGCTGAAGTTCTACGCCTCGGTGCGACTCGACATCCGCCGCATCCAGACCCTGAAGGACAAGGAAGAAGTCTACGGGTCGCGCTGCCGGGTGAAGGTGGTCAAGAACAAGGTGGCCCCGCCGTTCCGCGAGGCCCAGTTCGACATCCTGTACGGCACGGGCATCTCCCGCGAGGGCGAGATCATCGACATGGGCGTGGACGCGGGCATCGTGGACAAGTCCGGCGCGTGGTTCGCCTACGGGACCGAGCGCCTGGGCCAGGGCCGCGAGAACGTGCGGGCCTTCCTGATGGAGCACCCCGAGATGCGCCAGGAGATCGAGGACAAGATCTACGCGCACCTGGGCGTGCGGACGCCCGGCTCCGAGCCTGCGGCCGCCGTTGCCAAGGAAAAGGGCAAGGATAAGGACAAGGACTAACCCAAGCCCCTCCGGGCTTCTGCCTTATGCTTCACGCTCCTTCCCGACATATGCCGGAAACGACGCGAAGCGGAATGAAAGTTTTTGAAGGAGAGCTCGAGAGGAAAACTTTTTCCAAAAAGTTTCCTCTCGAATCTTCGTCTTCAAGGAGAGAGAAACCGTGATCACCGCCACTGAAATCCGCCGCAGATTCCTGGACTATTTCGTCGCCAACGGCCACGCCGAGGTCTCAAGCTCCTCGCTTGTGCCGCGCGAGGACCCATCGCTCCTGTTCACCAACGCGGGCATGGTGCAGTTCAAGAAGGTCTTCCTGGGCCAGGAGAAGCGCGACTACACCCGCGCCGCCACCTCCCAGAAGTGCCTGCGCGTTGGCGGCAAGCACAACGACCTGGAGAACGTGGGCCGCACCGCGCGCCACCACACCTTCTTCGAGATGCTGGGCAACTTCTCCTTCGGCGACTACTTCAAGGAAGAGGCCATCCGCCTGGCCTGGGGCTTTTTGACCGAGGAGATGAAGCTCCCCAAGGACAAGCTCTACGCCACGGTGTTCCGCGACGACGACGAAGCCATCGAGCTCTGGAAGAAGATCGCCAACCAGCCCTCGGAGCGCATCTTCCGCCTGGGCGAGAAGGACAACTTCTGGTCCATGGGCGACACCGGCCCCTGCGGCCCCTGCTCGGAGATCCTGATCGACCAGGGCGAGCACATGTCCTGCGGCCCCAACTGCGGCATCGGCAAGTGCGACTGCGACCGGTTCCTGGAAATCTGGAACCTGGTGTTCATGCAGTACGACCAGATCGAGCCGGGCAACCGCGTGAGCCTGCCCCGGCCCTCCATCGACACCGGCATGGGCCTGGAGCGCATCGCGGGCGTGTGCCAGGGGGTGTACTCCAACTTCGATTCCGACCTGTTCAGCCCGATCATCGCGGCCACGGCGGACCTCGCGGGCGTGAAATACCGCACCGACGAGGAGACCGACACCGCGCTTCGGGTCATCGCGGACCACTCGCGCTCCATGGTATTCCTGATCGCCGACTCCATCCTGCCCTCCAACGAGGGGCGCGGCTACGTGCTGCGCCGCCTGATCCGCCGCGCCTTCCGTTTCGGCCGCCTCATGGGCCTGCGCGATCCCTTCCTGCACCGCGTGGCCCCGGCAGTGGTTGAGGTGATGGGCGTGCAGTACCCCGAGATCGTCGAGGGCATGGACTTCATGACCCGCGTGGTGCGCGAGGAGGAAGAGCGCTTCTCCACCACCCTGGACAAGGGCCTGGACATCCTCGAAGAGGAAATGGCCGCATCCAGAAAGAACAACGTGGCCGTCATCTCTGGCGAGGCCGCCTTCAAGCTGTACGACACCTACGGCTTCCCCCTGGACATCATCACCGACGTGGCGGGCAAGCAGGGCTTCTCCGTGGACGAAGAGGGCTACACGTCCTGCATGGCCGAGCAGAAGGCGCGGGCCAAGAAGGCCTGGAAGGGCTCTGGCGAGTCCGACATCGCCGGGCAGTTCAAGAAGCTTCTGGAAACGGGCGTGAAGTCGCGCTTCGTGGGCTACGACACCCTGGAGGCCGAGTCGCGCGTGATCGGGCTCATGGGCGAGGACGGCCTGCCGCGCGAGCGGCTGGTGCAGGGCGAGGGCGGCTACGCCGTGTTTGCGTCCACGCCCTTCTACGGCGAGTCCGGCGGACAGGCGGGCGACCGGGGCAGCGTGGAGACCATGACCGGCTCCGCCGACGTGCTGGAGACGCTCAAACCCGCAAGCGAGCTGACCACACATCAGGTGTTCGTCAACGAGGGCGAGCTGCTGCTGGACCAGGAAGCCAAGCTCATCGTCAACGAAGAGCTGCGCATGGCCTCGGCCCGCAACCACACCACCACCCACCTGCTGCAGGCGGCGCTTCGCAAGGTGCTGGGCGACCACGTGAAGCAGGCCGGATCGCTGGTGACGCCTGAGCGCTTGCGCTTCGACTTCACCCACATTTCCCAGATCACCCCCGAGGAGTTGGCGCGCATCGAGGACGAGGTCAACCAGGCCATCCTGGCGGACATCGGCGTCACCCGGGAGGTCATGGCTTATGCGCAGGCCCAGGCCAAGGGGGCCACGGCCCTGTTCGGCGAGAAGTACGGCGACGAGGTCTGCGTGGTGGAAGTGCCGGGCGTCTCCTCCGAGCTGTGCGGCGGCACGCACCTGCGCGCCACCGGTCAGGCGGGCGGGTTCGCGATACTCAGCGAGACCGGCGTGGCCGCTGGCGTGCGCCGCATCGAGGCCGCCACCGGCTGGAACATGTTCAGCCAGTTCCAGGCCGCGCGCCAGGAGCTGAATGAAGTTGCCGACCTGCTGCGCGCCAAGCCCGGCGAACTGGCCGAGCGCCTGAAGGCCCTCCAGGCCCAGGTGAAGAGCCTCACCAAGGACAAGGAGCAGCTCCAGGGCAAGCTGGCCTCGGGCCAGGGCCGCGACCTGATGGACTCCGTGGAGGAGATCGCCGGGGTCAAGGTGCTCACCGCCCAGGTGGACGGAGCCACCATGAAGTCGCTGCGCGACACCATGGACGACGTGAGGAGCAAGATGCCCTCCGGCGTGGCCTGCCTGTGCGGCGCGGGCGAGGACGGCAAGGTGGCGCTGATCCTGTACGTCAGCAAGGACCTGCACGGAAAGTTCACGGCCCAGACCCTCATCAAGGACGTGGCCGCCCTGGTGGGCGGCTCCGGCGGCGGCAGGCCGGACCTGGCACAGGCCGGCGGCACGGACCCGGCGGGCGTGGCTGCGGCGCTTGAGAAGGTCAAGGAGCTGGTGGCGAAGGCGTAGAGCGCCCTCCGCTGCCGCGATCATAACGACAACGACTCGCGGGCGTTTCGGTTACGCCGTCAGGCTCATCCGAAACGCCCGCTTTTTTCCTCTCCAGAACGCAACGCGAAGGAGCTCCCCATGCCCATCCAATCCCTGGCCCCCAACCTGATGGTTGAAGACGTGAACCGCTCGGCGGATTTCTGGTGCGGCCTTCTGGGCTTTGGCTTCGCCGGCTCCGTGGACACGGAGCACGACTTCCACAAGGAGCGCCACACCCCGGAAGAGGGCAAGCCTGCCCTTATCTGGGCGCAGTTCATCGTCGGTAAGGCCGAGGTGATGGTGCAGCGGCGCGACAGCCTCACGGAGGAGCTTCCCCTGTTCAAGGACAAGCCCACCGGGGCCACCGCCACCGTCTACCTGGGCGTGGACAACCTGGACGAACTGCACGCGCGCCTGAAGGACGCCGTCCCCACGGTGCGCCCGCTGCAAACGGCCTTCTACGGCATGCGCGAGTGGTACATCCAGGACCCCGACGGCTACGTGGTCTGCCTGGCGCAGCCTGCGTGAGCGCCTCTAGAACTTATTTGTTCCCCAGGTCCAATCATCGCTTACCGTAATGAAGAGTTTGCCCTTAACTCCGCATTTCTTCATGCATGCTAGGGCTTTACTGCGCATGTCTTCTTTGACTGTTTTAATGTCCACTCCATCGAATTGTCCTGCGGCAGTGGTATTTGGCAGTTTATTCTCTTCGTTGCCCAGGATGTTTGCCGTGGTATCGAGTAGTCCAATTTTCTTAAGGCATTCCTTGACACACTGATAATCTTCGGAGTCTGCTTGATGAAGATCGTACGTGACAACAACTAAAAAACTCATATGAACCTCCATTTTTTTTGAAGATACTATTCTTGGCGTTGTATTTCAACATGAATATCGCTTGGGGCGCCATGGCTGGCAGGGTGCCGAACCTGGCCTGGCGCCATGTCAGTGTTTATTTGGCGTGAAACAATATTTTAAAAAGATATAGCTTCTGCGGTTGGTGCGCGCATGCTTTGTTAAGCTATCTCGTCAGCCGGTGCATCTCGGCGACATCCCCTATGGGGAATTTTCTCGAGCTGGCCCAGAACTGGCTCGGCTTGGATGTCGGTGTGTCACCCCGGCGCATGAGGGAGACCGTGTGGGGCGAGCGTTGTGTCACTGGCGACATGGCACAGTGCCTAGCCCGCAATTTTGCAATCTTCGGTGTAGGGCTCCAGATGAATTACGACCTGGATATGGGGATTGTCTTGGGAACGCATCGTACGCGAAGTCTTGTCTGCGACATTCCTGCTAGGCCCGTCCGGGCCTGACTCATCATCCCACGGTGCGCCCGCTGCAGACGGCCTTCTACGGCATGCGCGAGTGGTACATCCAGGACCCGGACGGCTACGTGGTCTGCCTGGCGCAGCCTGCCTAGCGTCGCCTTGTTATCTCGGAACGCCTGAGAGACTCCCGTGGCGGGCGGACGCGCAAGGCGTCCGTCCGTGCGTATTCGCCGTCTGACGCCCGCCGCACTTGCCCGCGCCGCCGCCTCCGGGTATGGACGTTTCTCCCATCTTATCGAAGGAGAAGCGTGCATGTCCCTGTCCTCGACTCTCTACGCCAAGGCCCAGTCCATCATTCCCGGCGGGGTCAACTCGCCCATCCGCGCCTGCAAGGCCGTGGAATCCGAACCGCTCTTCATCGCCAGCGCCATGGGCTCCAAGCTCTATGACGTGGACGGCAGGCAGTACGTGGACTACGTGATGAGCTGGGGCCCCATGCTGCTCGGCCACGCCAACCCCCGCGTGCACGAGGCCGCCAAGGCCGCACTCGACGCCGGGGCCAGCTTCGGCGCGCCCTGCCCCGCCGAGGTGGACCTGGCCCAGAAGATCGTGGACCTGATGCCCTCCATCGAGATGGTGCGCATGGTCAACTCCGGCACCGAAGCCACCATGAGCGCCCTGCGACTGGCCAGGGGCTTCACGGGCCGCGACTACGTCATCAAGTTCGACGGCTGCTACCACGGCCACGCCGATGCCTTCCTGGCCGCCGCCGGATCGGGCGTGGAGGTGCAGGCCGCGCCCGGCACGCCGGGCGTCCCTGCGGCCACCGTGGCCCACACCATCGTGCTGCCCTACAACAATCTGGACGCCGTGAAGGAAGCCTTCCGCCAGAAGGGCAAGGACATCGCGGCCATCATCGTGGAGCCCGCCCCCGGCAACATGGGGCTGGTGCTGCCTGGCCCCGGCTATCTGGAAGGCCTTCGCGCCGTGTGCGACGAGTACGGCGCGCTGCTCATCTTCGACGAGGTCATCACCGGGTTCCGCTGGAGCCTGGGCGGCGCGCAGGCCCGCTACGGCGTGCGCCCGGACCTGACTACGCTGGGCAAGATCATCGGCGCGGGCTTCCCCGTGGGAGCCTACGGCGGCCGCCGCGACGTGATGGAGAAGCTCTCCCCATGCGGCCCGGTGTTCCAGGCCGGGACGCTCTCGGGCAACCCCGTGGCCATGGCCGCAGGGCTCGCCAACCTGCGCGAACTGGAGCAGCGCGACTACGCCGCCCTGGAGAAGCGCACCGGGGAGCTCGCGCGCGAGTTCGCGGACATCGTGCGCTCCAAGGGCGTGCCCGTGCAGCTGAACCACGTGGCCTCGGCCTTCACCATGTACTTCACGGAGCAGCCCGTGAACGACATGGCCGCCGCGCGCACCTCCAACGGCAAGATCTACACCGCCATCTACAAGCAGATGCGCGAGCAGGGCGTGTACCTGGCGTCGCTTGCCTACGAGTGCACCTTCACCTCCTTCGCGCACAGCGAGGCCGACTACGAGCTGACCCTGAACGCGGCCCGGAATCTGAAATTCTGATGACCGGACGGGTCGCGGTCTACGCCTTGACTCCCCAGGGGGCGCGGCTGGGCCGCGCCCTGGCCCGCGAACTTAACGGAGCTTTGGGGGCGGAGCTCTATCTGCCGCGCAAGCTGGCAGATCCAGGTGAGAAGGCCTTCGATTCGCTGCCAATGCTCGTGGCGGACACTTTCCACACGTATGCCGGGCACGTGTTCGTGGCCGCCATAGGCATCGTGGTGCGCGCCGTGGCCCCGCACCTGCTGGGAAAGTCCCGCGACCCCGCCGTGGTTGCCCTGGACCAGGATGGACGCCACGTGGTGAGCCTCCTCTCCGGGCATCTGGGCGGAGCCAACGAGCTGGCCCGGCGCGTGGCCCAGGTGACGGGCGGCACGCCGGTGATCACCACGGCCACGGACACGGCGGGGCTGCCCTCGCTTGATATGCTGGCGCGCGACTCGGGGCTTGCCATTGAGAACCTGGACGCGGTGAAGACCGTGAACGGGGGCCTCCTGGCCGGGCAGGTGGTGCAGGTGTTCGATCCGGAAGGGCATCTGGCGATCCCGCCGGAGCACGGCGCGCGCTTCGAGTGGGTGGCCGCGCCGCACCTCCTGGAGCCGGAACGCCCGGCAGTGGCCGTCAGCTGGCGGGAGGTTTCCGTGCCTTCCGGCACCCTGATCCTGCGGCCCCGCGTGGTGGTGGCCGGGGTGGGCTGCCGCAAGGGCGCGGGAGCGGCTGAGGTCGTGTCGCTCCTGCACGAAATCTTCGCGGCAAAAGCCGTGGCCTTGAAAAGCCTGGCCCTGCTGGCCAGCATCGACGTCAAACGCGACGAGCCGGGCCTCCTGGAGGCCGCGCGCGAACTCGGCGTGGACATACAGTTCTATCCGGCAGAGCGGCTGGCCGGGGTGAAGACCCCGAACCCGTCGCCCATGCCGCTCAAACATGTGGGAGTTGAAAGCGTATGCGAGGCAGCCGCCCTGCTGGCGGCCGGGACCACCCGGCTTCTCGTTCCGAAGATGAAATCGAAAACCGTCACGGCGGCGCTGGCCCTGGCAAGCTGACCGTCATCGGCCTCGGCCCCGGCGATCCGGCCCTGACCGCGCCCCTGGCCGTCCAGGCCCTGGCGGATGCAGGCGTGGTGGTCGGGTATTCCACCTATCTGGACCTTATCCCAGCCCAGCTGCTGGCGGGCAAGCAGGTCGTCTCCACGGGCATGATGGGCGAGGTGGCCCGCTGCAACGCGGCCATCGACGCCGCACTGGCGGGGGGCGACACAGTGGTGGTCTCCAGTGGCGATGCAGGCGTGTACGGCATGGCCGGACTTGTGCTGGAGCTTCTGGAGACGCGCGGGTTGCTGGAGGCCGTGGAGTTCGAGGTGGTTCCGGGCATCCCTGCGGTGATGGGCGCGGCCGCGCTCCTGGGCGCGCCGCTCACGCACGATTTCGCCTGCGTGAGCCTCTCTGACCTGCTCACGCCATGGGAACGTATCGAGAAGCGCCTGGACGCCGCCGCCGGAGCGGACTTCGTGCTGGCGCTGTACAACCCGCGCTCCAAACGCCGCTCGGGCCTTCTGGAGAAGGCCCTGGCCATCATTTCACGCCACCGCGCACCGGAAACCCCGGTGGGCGTGGTGCGACAGGCCTGGCGCGAGGGGCAGTCCGTGCAGGTGGGGACGCTCGAATCCACCGACCCCGAGAGCGTGGACATGCTCACCATCGTGGTGGTGGGCAACTCCCAGACGCGCATCGCGGGCGGGCGGATGCTGACCCCGCGCGGCTACGCCGGAAAGTACGGCCTGGGCGGGTAGAAGAGGAAAATCGGCCCTGCGCCTTGACACGCCGCCGATTCTGGACGTAGATGCTATGTGAATTTTTTCATTCAACTTTTTTTGGTGAGGAGGTGGATGGGAATGAGGAAACCGTTTTTTGTCCTGTTGATGTGTGCGGCTCTGGTTGGCGCTTTCTGCCTGCCGGCGCTGATGGCTGCGGACGCGCCCAAGGGCGCCATGGAACTGAAGGTGCCTGCCGGCGCGACTGCGACCAAGGCTCCTGTCAAGTTCAACCATGAGGGCGCTGGCCACAAGCCCGTGGACTGCAAGGCTTGCCATCACAAGGAAGGCAAGGACATGAAGTGCTCTGGCGCCGGTTGCCACGATGTGGTTGATCCTGCGGACAAGACCAGCGACAAGAGCTTCTACATGGCTTTCCACAAGGGCGAGTCCACGAAGAGCTGCGTCGGCTGCCACAAGAAGGCCAAGGCCGAGGGCAAGAACGCCCCGATCGCCTGCAACGCCTGTCACCCCCAGGCACAGTAGCATCCCCGGACGCGGCGGGAAGATTCCCTGCCGCGTCCGGCTTTCATCGGGCGGAGGGCCCACATGTCCAACTCTCCGGAAGACATCATCGAGCTGACCGACATCATCGAACACGGCCCCGGCACGGACGGCAAAAGCGGTGCTGACGGCGGTGTCGATCTGAGCTTCGAACGGGAATTGGAAGACCTCTTCGCCGAATCCCCCACGGACAAGCCTGCCCAGGGCGCGCAGAAGAGCCCCGGCCTCCCTGATCTTTCCGACCTGCCCGGTCTGGACGACCTGCATCTGCCCGAAGAAAACGCCAAGAGCGGAGCGGGGGACGACATCGACCTGGACGGACTGGACGCCTTGCTGGCCGAGGCCGAAAAGAGCGGCGCAGAGGCCTCCGGCGGCGCTTCCAGTGGCGCTTCCGGCCTGGGCGACCTGCCCGAGCTGAACGACGATTTTCTTTCGGACGCTGCCTCCACGGCGGCAGCGGGCGATTCCGATTCTTCCGATCTTTCGATGTTCGACACCCTGGCCGCACCTGCTGTCGCGGCGGGAGCAGCGGCAGTGGTCGCCGCGAGCCTGGGTGAGCCTGTTTCCGGCCCGGCCCTGGACACCTTGAGCACCCGGCTGGACAGCCTGGAAGAGAAGCTTCAGGACATGGGCGATTCCCTGGCCGCGCTCCTTGCCGCGAGCCGGATGGAGCCCCAGGCCCCGATCGACGAGGCGGCCCTGGCCGAGCGTGTGAAGCAGGAGGTTCTGTCCGCGCTGCCTGAGCCCGCCGCGCAGCCCGAGCCCGTGGACGCCGAAGCCCTGACGGCCCAGGTCGAAGCCCGCGTGGACGAAAAGCTGGCGGACCTTCAGGCCGCGTCCGAATCCCAGGCAGAGTCCCAGCCCGATGTGGCCGCCATGATCGCGGAGCTCAAGGAGAGTCTGGAGCAGCAGAACGAGGACCTGAAGGCCGAGCTGTTCGCCCTGGCGACGCCTGCGCAGGAACCACTCGACGAGGCAGCCCTGGCCGAGCGCGTGAAGCAGGAGGTCCTGTCCGCGCTGCCCGAGCCCGCCGCGCAGCCCGAACTCGTGGACGCCGGAGCCCTTGCCGACCAGATCGCCCAGATCGAAGCCCGTGTGGACGAAAAGCTTGCCGACCTTCAGGCCGCGTCTGAATCCCAGGCCGATCCCGCATCCATGATCGCGGAGCTCAAGGAGAGCCTGGAGCAGCAGAACGAAGCCCTGAAGTCCGAGTTGTCCGCACTGGCGACGCCTGCGCAGGAACCACTTGACGAGGCAGCCCTGGCCGAGCGCGTGAAGCAGGAAGTCCTGGCCGCGCTGCCCACACCTGAGGCCGCAGGAGCAGGCGCAGGCGAGGCCCTGGTGCAGGTGCAGGAGCTCTCGGGCAGGGTCGATGCAGAACTTTCTGAGGTCATGGCCCGCATTGAGGCCATCCCGGCCCCGGCGGACACGGACGCCCTTGCAAGGCAGTTGGAAGACCTGGCCGCGCGCCAGGAACAGATTCAGGCCCGCCTGGACGCGCTGGAAACCAAGCCAGCCGCGCCGGACCTGAGCGGTCTGGTCTCGCGCGAGGAGCTGGCAGCGCTTCGCCAGAGCATCCTGGACGAGATGCAGAAGGCCGTTCCCGCCGTTGCCGCCAGGATAATCCGCGAAGAAATCCAGGCCCTGGTCCGGGAGATGGACTAGACCCGAACAGGAACTCCACCACAGGACGAAACGCTCATGAGTTCGGCTGTGCGCGAAGCCCTGGGGCTGTGCCTGGGCGCGTCGTCCATCGGATTGGTCCGCCTGGCCGCGTCCGACGGCGACGTGCGAATCCTCCATGCCGAGAACCGCTCCCACGGCGGCAATCCCACAGACACCCTGCACGCCATGCTCGACGCCGAGCCCGGCTGGCGCTCCCTTCCCCTGGCCGTCACCGGCAGAAAACTCAGAAACCTCGTCCGCCTGCCCTCGCTCTCCGAACCGGAGGCCGTCGAACTGGCCGCCGCTTTCGTGCTGGGCGCTCAGGTGGGCGGCGTCACGGTCCTCTCCGTCGGCGGCGAGACCTTCATGGCCTACGGCCTGGACGGAGCTGGCCGCGTGCGCGACATCCGCTCCGGCAACAAATGCGCGTCGGGCACCGGCGAATTTCTGGCCCAGCAACTGGGGCGAATGGGCCTCTCCGTCCCGCAGCTCGGCGACCTGGACCAGCAGGCCGACCCGTACGCCGTGTCGGGGCGCTGCTCGGTGTTCTGCAAGTCCGACTGCACCCACGCCCTGAACAAGGGCGCGCCCCGCGACTCCATCGTGGCGGGCCTTGGGCGCATGATGGCCGGGAAATGCCTGGAGCTTCTGCCGGACAAGGCGCGGGGCCGGGTTCTGCTGGCGGGCGGCTGCTCGGCCAACGCCTCCATGGCACGCTTCCTGCGCGATGACATCAGCGACCTGATCATCCCCGAGTCCGCTCCCTGGTTCGAGGCGCTTGGCGCGGCCCTGTGGGCCATGGAACATCGTCCGCAGCCGCCTGGGGACGGTTCGGTGTTCACGGCGCGTCCGGCCAGCTTCACCCTGCTTGCGCCGCTGGCCAAGTCGCTGCATCTGGTCGATTTCAAGGAGCACCCGCGCGGGGAGGCCCAGCCCGGCGACGAGGTGCTCCTGGGCCTGGACGTGGGCTCCACCACCACCAAGGGCGTGGTGCTGCGCTGCAGCGATCTGGCCGTGCTGGCCGGGGAGTACCTGCGCACCGAGGGCGATCCCGTAGGCGCGTCCCGCCTGGTCTACGCGAGCCTTGCCCGCCAGCTTGGCGCGCCGGTGCGCATCGTGGGGCACGGCGTCACGGGCTCGGGGCGGGCCATCGCCGCGCTGCACGGCCAGGCCACGGCGGCCATAAACGAGATCGTGGCCCACGCCGCCGCCGCCGCGCACTACGACCCCCAGGTGGACACCATCTTCGAGATCGGCGGCCAGGACGCCAAGTACACCTTCCTCTCCCAGGGCCACCCCTGCGACTCGGCCATGAACGAGGCGTGCAGCGCGGGCACAGGCTCCTTCCTGGAGGAGTCCGCCCGCGAATCGCTTGGCGTGGACACCCGCGACATTGCGGGCCTGGCCCTGAAGGCCGCCACCACCCCCAACTTCAACGACCAGTGCGCCGCGTTCATAAGCTCCGACATCAAGCTTGCCGTGCAGGAGGGCCTTGCCCTGGAGGACATCCTGGCCGGGCTGGTGCACTCGGTCTGCCTGAACTACGTAAGCCGCGTGAAGGGCAGCCGCCCCGTGGGCCAGCGGGTCTTCATGCAGGGCGGCGTGTGCTACAACCGCGCCGTTCCTGCGGCCATGGCCATGCTCACGGGCAAGCGCATCGTTGTGCCGCCCGAGCCAGGGCTCATGGGCGCGGTGGGCGTGGCCCTGGTCATCGACCAGCGCATGCGCCAGGGGCTGCTGCCGGAGTCGTCGTTCGACCTGGACGATCTGGCCGGGCGTGAGGCCGTATCCAGGGAGCCGTTCACCTGCCGGGGCGGCAAGGGCGGCCAGGAAGGCTGCGACCGGGGCTGCCGCATCGCGCGCATCGAGGTGGGCGGCAAGGTCCACCCCTTCGGCGGCATCTGCAACCGCTTCGAGAACCTGCGCCAGGGCAGGTCGCCGGACGCGGCCAGCCTGGATCTTGTCCAGGCCCGCCAGCGCCGGGTGTATCGCGGCTACGTCCCCCCAGAAGGGTCAGGGAAGCCAGTGGTGGGGCTTTCGCGCTCCTATCTGGTGAACACCTACTTCCCCCTGTTCCGAGGCTTCTTCGCGGAGCTGGGCTATGATGTTGTCCTCCCGGAGCGCGTGGACCCGGCAGGCGTGCAGCGCCGCACCTCGGCCCTGTGCTTCCCGGCGGAGCTGGCCCACGGCTTCATGGGCGATCTGCTTTCCAAAAGCCCGGACGCGGTGTTCCTGCCGCACGTGCGCTCCGTTCCGGGCGCGCCGGGGCAGGACGCCTCCTGCACCTGCGTGCTCCTGCAGGGCGAGCCCTTCTACCTGGGCAGCGCATTCCCGGAGCTTGCCGCGTACGGCCCGCGCCTGCTGGCTCCGGCGTTGGATTTCGCACAGGGTTTGTCCGGCGCGCAGGGTGCGTTCCTGGAGACGGCCCGCGCCCTGGGCGCCGACGCCTTCCGGGCGCGCCAGGCCTTCCAGGCCGGGCTCGAGGCCCAGATCCTCTGTCGCCGCGACATCGCGGACATGGGGCGCGAGGCCCTCACGCGCCTGGAGGACGAGCCGGACCTTATGGGCGTGGCGCTGTTCGGGCGCAGCTACAACGCCTTCGCGCCCGAGGCCAACAAGGCCGTGCCGGAGAAACTGGCCACGCGCGGGGCCATGGTCATCCCCTGCGACATGCTGCCCATCAGCCAGGAAGACGCCGCGATCCCAGCCATGTACTGGGGCCAGGGCCGGGTGATTCTCTCCTCAGCCCGCTATGCGGCGGCCCACCCCAAGCTCTTCGGCGCATACATTACCAACTTCTCCTGCGGGCCGGATTCCTTCCTGCTGGGCTATTTCCGCGACGAGATGGGCGGCAAGCCCTCCCTCACCCTGGAACTGGACAGCCACACCGCCGACGCGGGGCTGGAGACGCGCCTGGAGGCCTTCCTGGACATCGCGGACAACCACCGCAGGCTGGAGCAGCGCGCCGCAAGTTCAAAGCGTGTGGTGCGGCCCGGCTCCAATGGCACTCCCGTGGCCCGCATGGAGTCCCGCAACAGGCAGGCGGGGATCGCCCTCCCTGGCGGCGTGTGGCTGCCCCTGACCCATGAGCGCGTCCGGCTGGCCATCCCCAGCATGAACCCCTACGGAACGGCCCTGGCGGCCAGCGCCCTGTCCGGATGCGGCGTGCGCGCCGTTGCGCTGCCACCCGCAGGCGAGGCAGCCCTGGCTCGCGGGCGCGGCAACTCCAGCTGCAAGGAGTGCCTGCCCCTGCAACTGACGGTGGGCACGCTGCTGGACTATCTGGACGCCCGCCCCGCAGGCGAGGCCACGGCCTACTTCATGCCCGGCGCAAAAGGCCCCTGCCGCTTCGGCCAGTACGGCGAGTTCACC
The DNA here is from genome assembly GCF_000429325.1 of Fundidesulfovibrio putealis DSM 16056. Taxonomy (NCBI): domain Bacteria; kingdom Pseudomonadati; phylum Thermodesulfobacteriota; class Desulfovibrionia; order Desulfovibrionales; family Desulfovibrionaceae; genus Fundidesulfovibrio; species Fundidesulfovibrio putealis. The sequence continues at coordinate 208,549 of NZ_AUBQ01000013.1, read as the reverse complement.
TCGCGGATGCTCAAACGGCTGGACATCCAGGACGTGGCCGTGCTCTCTCCCTGCGCGGACAACGGCTACGCCGGGCTGCCCAGCGTCGTGACCCTGGCCATCTGGCGCGGCACAGTGACCGGCGACTTCTTCGAGGAGATGCGCTCCAGCCTGCTGGCCGGGGCTGCTGATCCCGTGGAGGCCCTGAGCCTGCTGGAAGCATGCCTCAAACGCGTGGAAACGGCTCTTGGCGGCTCCTGGAAGGGTGCGTTGGCCCAGATGCGCCTCGTGGCCGCAGAGCTGTCGCGCATCCCCATGCGCGTCTCCCGCGAGCACATCCCCACCGTGGCACTGCTGGGCGAGATCTACGTGCGTCACGACCCCATCTCCCGCCAGGGGCTGGTTGAACGGCTGGCGGCCAAGGGCGTCGCTGTGCGCACCTCTCCGGTCAGCGAGTGGGTGTTCTACACGGACTGGCTGCAAAATGCCGGAATCACGGCGAAAGCCGGTTTCCAGGGGCGTTTCAAGCAGTGGTTCAAGAAACGCTGTTTCCAGCAGGTGCGCGAAGCGCTCCTGCCAAGCGGCCTGATAAGCCCGCACGCGCCGGAGACGGGCGAGCTGATCCGTGCGGGCGCGCCCTACGTGTCGCCGCTGCTCACCGGGGAGGCCATCCTCACCGTGGGCGCGGCATTCCACGAAATTCTGGCCCCGGCCTGCGGGGTCATCGCCGTGGGGCCGTTCGGCTGCATGCCCACGCGGCTGGCCGAGGCCGTGCTTGCGCGCTCCTTCGACACGGACGCGCTGGCGCAGCTGTACCCCTGGCGCACACGCAAGCTTCCGCCGCAGGCGCGCGGCACGCTGCCGTTTTTGGCGTTGGAAACGGACGGCAACCCCTTCCCGCAGTTGATAGAAGCCCGGCTGGAGGCGTTCTGTTTGCAGGCGCTGAGGCTGCACGCGTATCTGGACTGAGTAAGGGGAGAAGGGCGGGGGAGTGAGCCGGGGAAGAAGCCTCCGGCGGGCAAAGGGCTGCGCCCTCTGCACACCCTTATAGGTCTGCGTGTTCCCGGCGGCGTTGTCGATGGCAGGATGAAAAAGAGAAAGGCTCCCGGACGGTTGCACCGTCCGGGAGCCGTGTTCGTTGCGTGGCGGGGGACTATTTCTTCTTGAGCGAGGCCAGTCGGTCGGCCAGGCTCTGCTGCTGCGGCTGCGAGGTCTCTCCGGCGGCCTCCTTCAGGGCCTGGGCCAGGATGGGGTCCTCGGACTTGGGCGGGGCCAGGAGCTGGGTCTTTTGGGCGGACACCTCGGCCTTGCTCTCCATCTCGTGGGCCTTCTGGGTCATGGCGTCAAAGGCTGTGCCCAGGTTGTTGGCCTGCTGCTTGATGCCGGCCACCACCTTGGCGCGCTCTTCCTGCTCCTGGGCGCGCTCCATGCGCACCTTGGCCACGTCCATGCGCCGCTTGGCGTCGGACAGGCGCTCGCGGGCGGTCTTCAGGCGCTCGGCGGCGGATTTCACGGCCTGGGACAGCTCGTCGTAATAGACCTTGGCCTCGTCGGCTTCGCGCTGTTCGCGGTCGATCTCCGGGACCATCTTTTCCAGCTCGCCCAACAGGTTCGCCAGACTGGCCTCGATCTGGGCCTTTTCCTCGGGGGAGGAGGCAGCGTCGGCCTTGGCCTGGAGGCGTTCAGCCGCGGAGAGGCGCAGGTCGTAGTTCTTCTGGATCTCCTGGGCCTCGCGCTCTTCGCGCGCCCAGGCGTTCTTGGCGTCCACCATCTGCTTGGTCAGCTTGGTCAGCGCCTCGTCCAATTCGGAAATCTCGGCCTCGGAGGCGGTCTCCGGGTCGAATTCGACCAGCAGCTTCACGAACCCGGACTGGGCGTCCTGGGCCTTCTTCACGAAAAAGTGCTTCACGAAATTGATCATTCAAATCTCCTTGAGGGGTCATGCGCCACGTCCGCCGTGGCGGGAGCGCTTGGTTTGACCGGTCAGAGTTGAGAAACGCGAAAAATGCGGGATCAGCCGCGCCTGCGGTTGAACATCCAGAGCGCGCCGCCGCCCAGCACCACCATGGTGGCGATGGGCCAGAACAGCCCGCCCGAGGACTTTCCGGAATCGCCCATGGACTCGTCAATCTTGGGATCGGCCAGGGCGATGTTGGGGTCCACGTCCTTGGGCACCGTGCCGGGTTCCACCGGGACGCCTTCCTTCTTCATGCCGTCCAGCTTGGCGTTCATCTCGTCCAGCTGCTTCTTGAGGTCCGCGTTGGATTCGGCCAGCTTGGCAGCCTCTTCCTTGAAGGCCTTCACGCCGGGATCGCTCTGGTTGTTGTGGAAAAAGCCCGCCCCGGAGGTCAGGTTGGAGAGCATGAACCACATGAACATGGCGTCCCACATGCCGAACCGGGAGAAGCTGTTGAAGGCGTAGCCGGGGGCTGCGTAGCCGCGTCCGGCGTAGTAGTTGTCGCGGTAGCCGTTGTAATCCTTGTAGGAGCCGAAGGTGCGGTTCTGGTTCAGGATGGGCTTGCCGGTGCTCACCTGGCCAGGGACCGCGTTGCCGGACTTGGAATACAGGCCCTGGTAGCCCTGGTAGGAGCTCGTGGCGGCCTGGCGCTTGGCCGCGTCCGCGCCCGAAGACGAGAAGGCCGACGTCCCGGCGGACTTGGAGGCTGCGCCCGACGTCGCTCCGGTCGTGTTGGAGAAGCCGCCGGACGCCGAGGGGGAGCTCTGCGCGGGAGCGCTCGGCTGCCCGGAAGGAGCGGACTGTGTGGGAGCTGGCTTGCTGGTTGACCACCCGGACGAGCCAGACGAGGGAGAAGACGGCGCCGGGGCCGGAGTGCTCGGGCGGCTTGAACTGGACCAGCCCGAGGAGCCGGAACGGCTGCCGCCGGAGGAGAAGGAGCCTCCGCCGCTTTTCTTGGCGAAGACGAGGCCCGTGGGGCCGACAACGAGCATCAGGGCCACGGCCAGGGCCAGAATCGAACTGGGTCGCATGTCTGGTCTACCTCTTGAAACGTTTCATGAACACGGGAAACGGCTTTGGGACGCGTGTCCTTGGGGGCAGCGTCCGTGACACTTTGCAGCGCGAAAATGCTTTCTCAAAATACGTTCATACAGTGTATGAGCCTAAGACAAGAGAACCATGTGTTTTGTTTGTAAAAACATGGTCATATTTTTAAAAACGCGACACTAGAAAATCTTCAGGGCCTGCGGGGTCATCACCACGCCGGTCAGGCAGCGCACCAGGGCCTGGCCTGGCTCCTCGTCTGCGGAGAGGAGCATGAACTCCTGCGTGTCGGCGATCTCGCGGCTGTAGAGCATCATCTTGTGGTTCACCACGATGGGGGCCGAGTCCGGCGCGGTGAAGATCTTCTCCTGCGCGTCGAAGGGCGGGGAGTAGCTCCCGTCGCCCCAGTCGCGCGCGTAGGTCGCTCCCTGGGGGGAGGTCAGGTCCGCGCCGCCGATCAGCCCGCCCTCGCCCAGCCACTGACCCCAGTCGGACTCGCTGCCGGGATAGATTTCCTGAAGCACCTGGAGGCAGTTCACGTCGATGACCGTGCCGTCCTTTTGTTGCTGGAACTGGAACAGCGCCTGGCGCTCGCCGGTTTTCACGTAGGCCCGGATGATGGTGAGGCCGAACAGCTCCATGCCGGAGACCGCCTCCACCACCATCTCGCCCTGTGGCAGGGGCAGGGCCAGGTCCAGGCCCTCATAGCGCAGGGCTTCGCCCGGCTCGATGGACACGATGGCGCCGATGCGCAGGGTGTCTGGCAGGGTGGGAAAGCCGGGATAATTTTTCTTCTCCTTGCTGGTCTTCCAGAACATGCATGCTCCTTGTCTCTTTGGACGCAATTCAGTTTAAGACTCCCGCTGCAAAGCGCAAGGGGGCCGATGCAGGTCGGCGGAGCCGGAAGCAAGGGTAATCACTAGAGCAAACAGGGGCGGGGACAAAATGAAATCCTGTTCATGATTTCACGAGGGTGACGAATAAAACGTCCTGTACCGTCGTTTGGGGCTGGTCGGGACCACTGTCCCGACAGGAAGGGCGGCGCGGCGGACGCTATGCCGGGAAGGTTCGGGACGCTTCGGAAAACGCGGGGGGCAAGGCCCGCGTCAGCAAACCCGCAACCTGGAGGTTCCAGGCGGTCCGGAGTAAGCCCCCGGTCAGGAGGCGTCCGGCACGAAATCGTATGCTCCAACACCCTGCACAAGCAGCACCCGGCAGGGTCCGGGACCCAGGCAGCGCACCCGGTGGGCGCGTCCGGGCGCGACCTCGCGCCAGTCGCCGCATTGCAGGGATGCGGACTCTTCGGGGCCGCGAAAATCGAGGCTCACGTTGCCTTCCAGGCAGAAGGTGGCGTCCGTGACCGTGGTGTGGGTGTGCCAGGGGACTTCCTGGCCGGGGGCGTAGGTCATGAGCGTGACCTTCACGTCCGGGGTGGCCACGATGGGGAGCTTGTCCGCGATGGTGTAGGGGGGCTTGGAATCTGTCATGGCGTCTGCCTCCAAACGCCGGGGTGGGAGGCGTCCCCGGCGGCTTTCGGCAACTCGCGTGCGATGTCCCCTAGCGGCTGGCAATGCCTTGGACAGCGCCCGGGAGTCCTGCGACTGGCGGGGGATACCCCCGACCGGTTCGCCCGTTACGAATTAGGCCCGGCGATGGTGGCGCGGGCGTGGGTGAAGCGGTACACTTCGCCTTCCTGCAGGAAGGGGGTCTCAACGAAGGTCTGCATCTTGGGGGTCTTGTAGCGCAGACGCCCGAATCCGCCGCACAGCGCCGTCAGGTTGACGGTCTTGCGCTGCCAGGGGTTGAAGAAGATGCGTCCCATGGACACGCCGGTGGCCAGGTCTTCGATCTCTACGGCCCTGGGGAAGGAGCTGTGGTTCTCGAGTTCCACGCTCATGACGACTCCGGCGAAGAACTGGGCGTAGTCCATGAGCTTGCCGTAGCGGAACTTGTAGTTCTCGCGCACGACCTCGATCTTGGACGCCAGGTCTTCCACGTCGGCGTCGGAGAGCTGCTTGAAGGTGTTTTTCAGGTGGGTTCGCAGGGTTGTCGCCTCATCCATGTTGAGCCTCCTTAGATAAGCGAGTCGCAGTTTCTCATCCCAAACGGGAGCGTCCTGGGCATCGATTCCGGTTGCGGCCAGGGCGGCCCCAGTCAAGAGCGGCAGTGGAGCCATTACGTACGCCTGATTCGCCTTATGCGGGCTTTCACGGTGAAGAAAAGGGGAGCCGCCGTGTGGCGACTCCCCATCAAACATCACGAAGAGAGCGGATTGTAAAGCCTATTTGCCGTTCACCAGCGAATAGGTCTGGGTGAGCGCGCACAGCCGTCCAGGCGGCTACCTCTCGCCAAACACTTCGGTGAGCAACGTTGGTGTCGGCACCCCGTAAACGCCTGCCCCGTCCAGATTCCAAACATTCCAAAAGCCTGCCCTTTCGCATTTTTGCATAAATATGTAGGCGACATCATCAAAAGAACCGAATGCAACCACATGATAATATAAGCCCTCGGCCGTATTCATCGGGCAAGTGTCCATCTGGATACTTAGCTGACTAAAAAAATCTTTAATTACGTTCTTGTCAGTAATAACAACTGGAAGCTGGCGGTTAAACTCGTCAAGTGTAAGAAACATGCCCCTTTGTCTTGTCCTAACTATAGAAATTTTTTCGACCCTTGCAATGTCAGCATTAGTCGAAAGACTCGACAAGCCTTCAGACCACCCTCGTCTGAATTTCCAGGGGGCCCACCCACTGCATGTGATATCGCCTGACATGACTACTGTTAACAACAAGAATGCGCATAGTGCCGTGAGAGACACTTTGATTTTCATTCATCACCTTCTTTGTGGGATATTGTTCCTTCAAATCTTGTCTCAAAGGGAGTTCCTGGAAGCAGTGCCCCAATTCTAGTTGATACTTCTTTGGGATATGGAAATCCGCCCGGATCACGCTCGCCCCATTCTTGCTTGTCGAAATCAAAAACATCAGGTTTTGCTACGATGTCCCCATTTTCAAGTCGCTCGAGTACGATTCTTCCGACAGGACCATGCGTGTCAAATCCTGTCCGGTTCTTGTCGTTAAATACAACTGGCTCCCCGTGGTAAACATCTTCAATATTCGCAATAATCGGGGCTCCTTCTCCAACAAAATAATGCCACATATGTTTACCCAAGAGAGCTTACCCGAATGCGTGGTTCCGTTGGAGTCGCCTGCCTGGCCCTCATGCCTTGTCTGAGCCTCCCCATGTATCGTACCTGTCTGCCCGTTCGTCTCTCTCTGGGGAACGGAGCTTGCGGCCTTTCCCGCATCCACGAAGCTTTTGACCCGATACACCTCGTTCGACTGGAGCCGCTGCGAGGGACTTCACCCGCTGATCCAGCCATCGGGGCCTTGAGTCCCGGAAGCGCCGGAAAAGTACTTCCCGACGCCGGTTCCCGCGTCGCCATCTTCCGCGCTCTCTGCGCCGGGCGACTGTCCGGCCTTCACGAACTCCAGCACGTTGTTGGCGAAGTTTTCCCTGCGACCTCCGTCATTCGCGTCCGCCAGCAGGTTGCCCAAGCCCCAGCCTTGGCTGGCCGTGTTGTTCTTTCCTCCAAGATCGCCGCCGAATCCCCAGACCATATGCTCCTCCTGTATGCAACCTTGCCGCGTGAATTTCAGGGGATCATATGCAAAGGAAGAAATATTTCACCCCACATAGCGCTATATGGGGTGAATCATATTCCTAATCTGGTATCCTTTCCGGTCAAGCGGCTACGGCCGAAACCCATCCCACAGGAGGATACCATCATGAATTGTCCGCATTGCCGGAGGGAACTTCCCTTCCAAAGGCCGTCCACCGATCCGGCCCGCTGCAAACTCCACGGCCACCATGGCGAAATGGACCTGGACATGGACCAACTTCGGGCCATGGCCGAGTGCGCGGCCAAGTATCAGGCATACGGGCGCGAGATTCGCACCGCCCTGGACATGCTAAGCCGCTACCGGGAGGTGGCCGGGCGCATGGAGATCGACCCGGTCTTCGCCGAGCATGTGCTCTCATACGACGGGGGCGACGGTTGGCGCTGGTTTCCGGGGGCGGCCCGCCAAGCCCGCATCGCGGCCATCAAGGAGCGGTTCGCCTCTGGACGGGCGCGCAAAGACGATTTGGTGCGCTACATGGAACTTGTTGACCCAAGGTGATTCCCTTGGAGGACGAAAAAGGGGAGCCGCCATGTGGCGGCTCCCCATCAAACATCACGAAGAGAGCGGATTGTAAAGCCTATTTGCCGTTGATGAGCGAATAGGTCTGGGTGGCGATCTCCAGCTCTTCGTTGGTGGGGATGATGTACACGGCCACCGGGGAGTCGTCGGTGGAGATCTTGGTGATCTGGCCGCGCTTGAAGCCGTAGTTGCGGTCGCGGTCGATCTTCACGCCCACCGCGCCCAGGGTGTCGCAGGAGAACTGGCGCACGTCGGGGTCGTTCTCGCCGATGCCTGCGGTGAACACCACGGCGTCGCAGCCGTCCAGGGCGGCCAGGTACGCGCCCACGTAGTGCTTCACGCGGTAGCAGAACATCTTGAGGGCCAGTTCGGCCTTCTTGTCGCCCTTCTCGCGCGCGCTGTGGATGTCGCGCATGTCGTTCAATCCGCAGATGCCCTTCAGACCGCTTTCCTTGTTCAGCAGGGTGTCCACCTGGGCGATGGTCATGCCCTTGTTGGCGGCCAGGAAGGCGTGCAGCGAGGGGTCCACGTCGCCGGAGCGGGTGCCCATCATCAGGCCCATGAGCGGGGTCAGGCCCATGGAGGTGTCCACGCACTGGCCGTTCTTCACGGCGGCCATGGAGCAGCCGTTGCCCAGGTGCACGGTGACGCAGCTGGTCTTCTCGAAGGGCTTGCCGATGATCTGGGCCAGCTTCTTGGCGACATAGCCGTGGGAGGTGCCGTGGAAGCCGTAGCGGCGGATTCCCAGCTCTTCATACAGGTCGAAGGGGATGGGGAAGAGGTAGGCGTAGTCCGGGATGGTGCCGTGGAAGGCGGTGTCGAACACGGCGGCCTGGGTCACGCCGGGGAACAGGGCCGTGGCGGCCTCGATGCCCATGAGCCCGGCGGGGTTGTGCAGCGGGGCCAGCGAGCAGAACTTCCTGATGGTGGCCACCACTTCGGGGGTGATGACGGTGGGCTCGCGGAAGGCCTCGCCGCCGTGCACCACGCGGTGTCCGATGGCGCCGATCTCCTCGGGGGTGGCCACGGGGGCCTCGCCGCCGGTGATCATGCCCGCGCAGCGGCCCAGGGCGGCGGTGTGGTCCGCGAAAGGCTCCTCCACGGTGAGCACCTTCTGGTTGTCCGCGCCGGGGAAGGACTTGTGGGTGATCTTGCCCATGGACTCGCCGATGCGCTCGGCAAGGCCGGAGCAGAGCACGGCGTCGGAGTTCATGTCGATGAGCTGGTATTTCAGCGACGAGCTGCCGCAGTTCAGTACGAGAACCTTCATGAGGTCGAATCTCCTTGGGAGGGCTTAGTGTTGCGCCTGGATGGCGGTTATGACGACGGTGTTGACGATGTCCTCGACGGTACATCCGCGGGACAGATCGTTCACCGGTTTGTTGAGGCCCTGCAGGACCGGTCCGATGGCCACGGCCTGGGCGGCGCGCTGGACGGCCTTGTAGGTGTTGTTGCCGGTGTTCAGGTCGGGGAAGATGAACACGGTGGCCTTGCCCGCCACTTCCGAGCCGGGGAGCTTCAGCGCCGCGACTTCGGGGTCGATGGCTGCGTCGTACTGGATGGGGCCTTCGAGCTTGAGCTCGGGGGCCATCTCCTTGGCGATCTTGGTGGCCTCGCGGACCTTGTCCACTTCCGCGCCCGATCCGGACGCGCCCGTGGAGTAGGAGAGCATGGCGATGCGCGGCTCAACGCCGAACGCGGCGGCGGTCCCGGCGGACTGGATGGCGATTTCAGCCAGCTGCTGCGCGTTGGGGTTGGGGTTCACGGCGCAGTCGCCAAACACCAGCACCCGGTCGGAGAGGCACATCAGGAACACGGAGCTCACGATGGACATGCCGGGCTTGGTCTTGATGATCTGGAGTGCGGGGCGGATGGTCTCCTGGGTGGTGTTGATGGAGCCAGACACCATGCCGTCGGCCTGTCCCATCTGCACCATCATGGTGCCGAAGTAGGTGGGGGAGAGCATCTGGTCGCGGGCCATCTCCTCGGTGACGCCCTTGGCCTTGCGCATGCCGTAGTAGGTGGTCCAGTACTGCTCGTAGAACTCCGACTTGGAAGGATCGATAAGCTGCGCGGCGGACAGGTCCAGGCCAAGCTGGGAGATGAGCGGCTGGACCTCGCTCTCCTTGCCCAGGATGGTCAGGTCGGCCACGCCCCGGCGCAGCAGGATGTCGGCGGCCTTGAGGATGCGGGGCGAGGTGCCCTCGGGCAGGACGATGTGCTGCTTTTCCTTCTTGGCGCGGTCGATGAGCGAGTACTCGAACATCTTGGGCGTGATCTTGGAGGACTTCTTGGACTCCAGGCGGGAGCGGAAGTCGTCGCCCTTGACGTGGTGCTCGAAGGTGCCCAGGGCGGACGCGATCTTCTTCTGGTCGTCGGCTTCGATGCGGCCATAGAGGTCCATGAGGATGCGCGTCACCTTGTAGGTGTGGCCCTCGGCCAGCAGCACCGGCAGGGGGATGCCGGTCCAGCCTTCCACCAGTTTCTTCACGTTCTTGTGGGGGTCCAGGCCGCCGGTGAGCACGATGCCCGCGATGTCCTGGTAGGCGGTTGACAGGCGCGAGGCGTAGCAGGCCAGCACCACGTCGGCGCGGTCGCCAGGGGTGATGACCAGCGCGCCCTTCTTGATGTAGTCCATGAAGTTGCCCACCTGCATGGCGGCCACGATGTAGTCGTCCACGGGGGTGTCCAGCTGGTCCTGGCCGTAGAGCACCTGCGCGCCCAGCCACTTGGTCACGTCGCCCACTGTGGGCTTGCCCAGGGTGGCGTCCTCGGGGATGGCGTAGGTCAGGCAGTCCTGTCCGCCGATGTACTTGCAGGTCAGCCCGTCCAGGACCTTCTGCTCGAAGCCGGGGTCCACGCGGTTGACGATGGTGGCGAAGATGTCCAGGCCCTTTTCCTCGAAGGTGTCGATGGCGATCTGGGTGGCGGCCACCAGCTTCTCGGGGGTCTTGTCCAGGCCGTTGGCCACGATGATCACCGGGCAGCCCAGGTTGGAGGCGATCTCCGCGTTGATGTCGAACTCGAAGGCGGAGTCGGTGCCCATGAAGTCGGTGCCTTCGCAGAGCACGAAGTCGTAGCGCGATTCCAGCTCCTTGAACTTGGCCAGGATGTTCTCAAGCATGATGGTGTGCTTGCCCTGGTTGATCATGTCGCGGGCCTGGTCCAGGGTGTAGACGAAGGAGTCCTCGTAGCGCTGGTTCAGGTAGAACTGGGAGAGGATCAGGTTGATGTCGTGGTCGCGCTTGCCCTGGGCGGAGCCGGAGATGATGGGGCGGAAAAAGGCCACGCGCTGGAAATCCTTGAGCAGAAGCTGCATCACGCCCAGGCAGATGGCGGACTTGCCGCTGCGGGCCTCGGTGGCGATGATGTAGAGGTTTTTAGACATGGGCGTCTCCTCGGATGAGTGATTGGTGGGGGGCGCGGGCGGGAAGAGAAGGATGCCGCCTGACAGGAAGAAGAACCTTGGAGCGGGCCGGTTTGCAGCCGCGCGAAACGATATGCTGGCCAGGGCGCGACGATGCGGCCCCGGCCTGGGCGTCATGGAAAGGATGTGGATGACCGGACCGGCGTTGGCCGTCCGGACGTTCAGAGGTGGTCATGTGCGTTCACGCGCTGTTTCACGCCTGCCGGGCTCAGGGCCGCCGGTCAGGCTGGATGGAGGTTCCCTAACAAGGACCGTGCCACGTGTTGCCAAATGTCAATGTCTAGTGATGTAAAGCATTTACTGAGGCGTGTTGTCCAGAGGATATCCCGGTTTTCCAGACAAAACCAGCCTGGAGCGCCTCAAAGAGCAAAAAAAGATGCTGAAACGTATGGAGACCGGGGGCCAAGCGTGCCTGCGTGTTCCCGGCAAAGCAAGCCGGGCCGGGAACTTCATGTCTTCGGGGCGGAGAGGGCGGCGAGGTTGTCTGGAAAAGCGGACAGGTCTGAATTGCGAGACGTCCGCTCCGTCAGCGTCCGCAGGAATTGTTGCCTCTGTGATGGCATAGTGTTATCAACATGGTGTCACGTAAGGGGGCATTATGGGAGTCGCAAGCACGATACGCACGGACGGTGAAACCCTGGTCAGGCTGGACGCCGTCGCAAAGCAGATGGGGCGCAGCCGCAACTGGGCCTTGAACAAGGCCATTGAAGACTTCATCGAATACCACGAGTGGTACATCGCCAAGGTGAATGAGGGCATCAAGGCCGCCGAGGAGGGGCGCTTCGCATCCAAGGACGAGGTGGACGCCGTGTTCGCCGAGTTCGGGGCCGGTTGATGGTCGTCTGGACCGTCACGGCCAAGGAGGACCTGCGCGGACAGCTCGAGTACATCGCCCGAGACGACCCCGAGGCTGCACGGGCCATGGCCGTGCGCATCAAGGCCTCCTGCGGGGTGCTTGGGCAGTTTTCCAGGGTAGGACGGGAGGGCATGGTGAAAGGCACCAGGGAACTGGTGATTCCGGGCTCGCCCTACGTGTGCGTTTACCGCGTGGCTCAGGGCCGGGTGGAGATTTTGCGCCTTTTGCACACCAGGATGATGTGGCCCGCCTAGTGTCGCGGTCAGCGCGACAAGATCGTCTGCGCCTCTTCGTCCGTGAGAGGGCGGCCAAGCCTCTCTCCTTCGGCGCGCACGGCCTGGACCAGGGCTTCCAGGTCGCGCCCGGAGGCGTCCAGCCCGAATTCGGCCAGTTTAGCGGCCACGGCGGCGCGTCCGCTCTTCTTGCCCAGGGCCGTGCGGCGCGTGTGTCCCAGCAAGGCCGGGTCGTAGGGCTCGAACAGGGACGGGTCGCGGGCCAGCCCGTGCACATGCAGCCCGGTCTCGCAGGCGAACTGTCCGGTTCCTGCCACTGCCTTGCGCGGCGAAATCTCGATCCCGGCGGCCCGGGCCACTACGGCGCACAGTCCGGGCAACTCCTCCACGCGATAGTCCAGGCCCCTGCGCATGTGCAGGTACGCGGCCACCTCCTCGAGCGCGGCCAGTCCGGCTCGCTCTCCAAGGCCCAGCACCGAGGCGTCGGCGTAGTCCGCCCCGGCCAGGAGTCCGGCCAGGGCGTTGCCCGTGCCCAGCCCGAAGTCGTTGTGGCAGTGCACGCCCACGGCGATGTCCAGCCAGGATTTCAGGTCCCCCACCAGCCGGGCCACTTCCAGGGGATTCCACACCCCCACTGTGTCCGACAGGCGAACCCGCAGGGCTCCTGCCTCCTGGGCGGCCAGCGCGGCCTGCACCAGGAAATCCGGGTCGGCGCGCGAGGCGTCCTCCAGCCCCAGCGACACCCGCTGCGCTCCGGCCTCCAGGGCCAGCTTCACGTGCCGGGAAAGGTGCTCCAGCAGCTCAGCGGGCGTGAGGCCCAGGCGCTTCTCCATGTGTGCGGCGGACACGGGCAGCCCCAGGTGCAGCCAGTCCGTCTTCAGGGCTGCTCCGGCCAGGATGGAGTCCTCCCGGCAGGCGGCCCACACGGAGGTCTGGGGCGCGTTCGCAAGTACGCGGGCCTGCGCGGCCAGACCGGCAAGCGAGGCGTCGCGCCCGGCAACGCCGAGCTCCACCTCGTCCACGCCAAGGCGCGCAAGGCGCGCCAGGATGTCCGCGCGGATCTCGGGGGCGAGGTACACCCCGAAGCACTGTTCGCCCTCGCGCAGGGTCGAGTCGATGATCTTCATGTGCGCTCCGGTTCCGGCAGCAGATATGCGCCGCGCCGCAGCAGGGCCGCAAACTCCATGGGCGGCACGGGCCGGGCGAACAGATAGCCCTGGAAGCCGTCGCAGCAGTTCAGCGAGCGCAAAAATTCCAGCTGCCTGAAGTTCTCCACGCCCTCGGCCACCACCTGCATGCCCAGGGTGGCGGCGATGGACACCACCGCCGTGACGATGCCCGCGTCGTCCGCGTCGTCGGGCAGTCCGTCCACGAAGGATTTGTCGATCTTGAGCGTGCCGATGGGCAGGCGTTTCAGGTAGGTCAGCGAGGAATAGCCGGTGCCGAAGTCGTCCAGGGCCACGGTGATGCCTGCGGCGGCCAGATCGCCCAGGCAGGTGCGCGCGGTGTCGAAGCATTTGAAGAACACGTTCTCGGTGATCTCCACCTCCAGCTGGAAGGGCGACAGGCCGGTGCGCTCGAGGATCGCCAGCACCCGTGCCGCGAATCCGGGAAGCTCCAACTGGCGCGGCGAGAGGTTCACGGACACCTTGGGCTCGCCAAGGCCCTGCCCGGTCCAGAAGTGCGTCTGGCGGCAGGCTTCCTCCAACACCCATTCGCCAAGCGGCACGATGAGTCCGGTCTCCTCGGCCAGGGCGATGAAATCGCCCGGCCCGACCAGCTGTCCATCCGGGCGCTGCCAGCGCACCAGGGCCTCCATGCCCTTGATCTCGCCGGTGAACACGTCCACGCGCGGCTGGTAGTGGAGGACGAACTCCTCCCGGGTGAGGGCCTTGCGCAGGGCGTTCTCCAGCCTGAGGTTGTGGGAGACGCGCTCGCCCAGGTCCTCGGTGAAGAACTGGAAGTTGTTGCGGCCCTCTTCCTTGGCCCGGTACATGGCTATTTCGGCGTTCTGCAGCAGCTGGGCGGGGTCGATCCCGTCCGTGGGCGCGATGGTAAGGCCCAGGCTCGCGCCGATGTGCAGATCCTGCCCCTGGAGGGACATGGGCTCGGCGAGGCTGGTAAGGACGCGCCCGGCCACGTGCGCTGCGTCCTGCGGGTCGCGCAGTCCGGTGAGCAGCATGGCGAAGGCGTCGCCGGAGAGGCGCGCCAGGGTGTCGGCCTGGCGCAGCAGTTTCGTGAGCCTTACGCCCACCTCGGAGAGGACGATGTCCCCGACCACGTGTCCCAGGCTCTCGTTGACGGCCTTGAAGCGGTCCAGGTCCAGGCAGATGACGCCCAGGGTCTGGCCGTCCTGGCGGGCCTGTCGCAGGGCCATGCCCAGGCGGTCCAGGAAGAGGTCGCGGTTGGGCAGGCTGGTGAGCCCGTCGTGGTAGGCGCTGTGGAGCAGGAGTTCCTTGTGGAGCTTCACGTCGGAGAGGTCGCTGAACACGGCCACGTAGTGCTCGAGGCGCCCCTCGGGCGAGAACACCGCCTGGATGGTGAGGCGCTCGGGGTAGGTCTCGCCGGATTTGCGGCGGTTCCAGATTTCGCCTTCCCAGTGGCCGAGTTCGATCAGCTCGTCCCAGAGGGCGGTGTAGAAGGCTTTGTCGTGGCGTTCGGACTTGAGGATGCGCGGAGTCTGGCCAACGGCTTCGTGCGGTTCGTAGCCGGTGATGGCGGTGAAGGCGGGGTTGACGCGCTCGATGCGTCCGTCCGGGGCGGTGATCACCACGCCGCATGGGTTGGCGTCCATGAGGCCCTCCAGCAGACGGACGGCCTCATGGTCATGCGAGCAGAGGGAGAGATCATTCATGTAAGGCTCCTGAGCATGACGCTCCCTCTACCTGGATTACAGAATCTGGAACAGCATTCTGGTGGCCATGATCAGCAGGAAGGCCGCGAAGACCTTCTTGAGCTTGGCCACGGGCAGCTTGTGCGCGATCTTTGCGCCGGTGGGGGCGGTGAGCATGCTGAACACCACCAGGCCCACCATGGCGGGCAGGTAGATGAAGCCCAGAGAGTAATCGGGCAGCCCGGCCTTGTCCATGCCGCCGAAAATGTATCCCACGGTCCCGGCAACGGCGATGGGGAAGCCGATGGCCGCGCCAGTTCCCACGGCCTGGTGCATGGGGATGTTGCAGAAGGTCATGAAGGGTACGGTCAGGGTGCCGCCGCCGATGCCCACCAGGGCGGAGATGACGCCGATGAAGCCGCCCACGCCGGACGTGGCGCCAAAGCCCGGGATCTCGCGGCTGGGTTTGGGCTTGAAGTTCAAAAACATCTGGGCGGCGACGAAGTACAGGAAGCAGACGAAGAAGCCCTTCAGGAATCCCGAGGACAGCCAGGCCGCCAGCTTGGAGCCAAGCAGCGTGCCGATGACGATGCCGGGGGTGATCATCTTGACCACGTTCCAGCGCACCGCGCCGTGCTTGTGGTGGGCGCGCATGCTGGAGATGGACGTGAACATGATGGAGGCCAGGGACGTGCCCAGGGCCATCTGCATCAGGTATTCCGTGGGAAGCCCCTGCCACACGAACAGAACCGACAGCACCGGCACGATGACGATGCCGCCGCCCACGCCCAGAAGTCCGGCCAGCACTCCGGCCGCAGCGCCCGCCAGGGCGTAGAGCATCAGATACACAAGCATCATGGCAAAAATCTCCTTGTGAGGAAGGCAGTTTGGCCTATGGCGCACACGCGGCGAGCAGGCGCCTGGAAGGGCCGGGTTACCGCCTTTGGCCTGGCTTGTCGACTGGTCCGGGCCGGTGGACGCCCGGTGGACGCACCGCTGTCCGGCCAGCCCCCGCGCGGGAGTCCGCGGCTCTGTCGCGCTGATGCCGGTCAGGATTCCCCGCAGGGCTTCATCTGGCCGGGATGGTCCGTTCCAGGCCGTCCTGCCAGCGTGCTTCCGTGTGGTTCCAGGTCCTGATTACTATTTTGTCATTGTAGAGAAAGATGGAATTGGACCAGATGGTCTTGCGGTTCATGTCCGTGTTGTGAACGCCAACGACGCGGCCATGGTACAGGTTCACATCGGACAGGAAGCTCGGTTGCGCGGGGGGCGTGTGGGTGTGGCCGGAGACCCAGGCCTTGACCTGCGGATTGGCCATGAGCACGTCGTGGATCGCCTGTTCCGGCTGGGCCACGCGCTGGGGGGAGTTTATCTTCTCGCTGTAGGTGTCCAGGGTTCCCTTGAGCGGCGCGTGGAAGAAGATCAGCGTTGGGGAGCCCGGATGCGCCCGGAGCGTGTCGGCCAGCCAGTCCAGTTGGGCGGCCGAGATTTCCGTGAGGAACTCGCCGTCGGTCACGTCCGGGGAGAGAAACACCAGGAGGTACTGGCCGAGCGCGACCGTATAATGAAGTTCCGGCACGCCCAGATCACGCCTGAAGCGTTCGAGCTTGAGGCTGCGTTCCTGAGGAGTGGCCCGGACGAGCTTCCCGCCCTCGGGGGCGTCGGCGTACATGTATTCGTGATTTCCCGCGATCACGGCCTTGGGCTTGCGGATGGCGCGTAGAAAGCGCGCCGCCCGCGCGTACTCCTCTTCGCTGCCGTACTTGGCCACGATGTCGCCGGTCACGGCCACGAGATCGACATCCTCCCACGAGTTCACGTCCTCCACCGCCCGGAGCTTCAGGTCCGGGGACGGCTCTTTCCCGCCGGAAGTGCCGCCGGCCTGGGCGCGCCCGTAGTGGGGGTCGCTCAGGACCACCACTCGCTGGTAGTCGCGGCCTGTTTCGCGGGCGCGCGTGGCCTGCGGCGCGGCGCACGCGGCCAGCAGGAGGGCGAACAAAAGCAGGAGAAGCGGTCTCTTCACGGCAAGCCTCACTTTGGGCCGACACGCTGATGTTACATTTTCGGCCCGCAAAAACTTACAAAATGGGAGACATTTTTGTAGCGTTTCGTGTGTGTCATGTCCTGGGCCAGTGGCCCGCCAGAATCGCCATCCGTCAGCACGCCCCGCCAATGCTCGATATTTTGCAAATTTGCAAAAATCGGCACATTTGGCACGCCGTTTGCCTTTACCTCCGCGTATCCCACAAACAACATCTTCCTTCGGAGGTTATCATGAGAAAGATCGCTATTTACGGAAAAGGCGGCATCGGCAAGTCCACCACCACCCAGAACACCGTAGCCGGTCTGGCCACCCTGGGCCACAAGGTCATGGTCGTGGGTTGCGATCCCAAGGCCGACTCCACCCGCCTGCTCCTCGGCGGCCTTCAGCAGAAGACCGTTCTGGACACCCTTCGCGAGGAAGGCGAGGACGTCGAACTCGAAGACATCCTGAAGCCCGGCTTCAAGGGCACCATGTGCACCGAGTCCGGCGGTCCCGAGCCCGGCGTCGGCTGCGCTGGTCGCGGCATCATCACCTCCATCAACCTGCTGGAGCAGCTGGGCGCCTACAAGGAAGACAAGAAGCTCGACTACGTCTTCTACGACGTCCTGGGCGACGTTGTCTGCGGCGGCTTCGCCATGCCCATCCGTGAAGGCAAGGCCCAGGAGATCTACATCGTCGTCTCCGGCGAGATGATGGCCATGTACGCCGCCAACAACATCTGCAAGGGCATCGTGAAGTTCGCCGAAGCCGGCGGAGTACGCCTGGGCGGCCTGATCTGCAACTCCCGCAAGGTCGACCGCGAAGAGGACCTGATCAACGCCCTGGCCGAGCGCCTTGGCACCAAGATGATCCACTTCGTCCCCCGCGAGAACCAGGTGCAGCGCGCCGAGCTCAACCGCAAGACGGTCATCGAATTCTCGCCCGAGCACGCCCAGGCCGACGAGTACCTGGCCCTGGCCTCCAAGATCCAGGACAACCAGAATTTCGTGGTCCCCAACCCGCTGTCCATCGAAGAGCTGGAATCCCTGCTCGTGAAGTACGGCATCGCCAACTAGGCATCAGCGAAATAATCAAGAAAGGCAGGAGAATACAGCATGTCCCTTATCATGATCCGCTCCATCGTCCGCCCCGAGAAGGCTGACGACGTCATGGCCGCACTCATGGAATCCGGCTTCCCGGCCGCCACCAAACTGGCCGTGGCCGGTCGTGGCAAGCAGCGCGGCATAAAGATCGGCGAAGTGACCTACGACGAAATCCCCAAGGTCCAGATCATGACCGTCGTGTCCGAGAAGGACAAGGACTACGTCATCAAGACCATCGTGGACGCCGCCCGCACCGGCGGAAAGGGCAACTTCGGCGACGGCAAGATCTTCGTCTCCCCCGTTGACGAGATGTTCACCATCAGCTCCGGCGTGAAGGAGACCGACCTGTCTTCGATTGGGGAGGCCAGGCCATGAAGGAAGTCATCGCAGTCGTTCGCATGAACAAGATGAACCAGACCAAGCAGGCCCTCACCGACGCAGGTATCGCGGCCTTCTTCGCCCACGAGGCCTGGGGCCGGGGCAAGGGCCTGGTGAACGCGGAAGTGGCCGCCGCCGCCGCTGCGGGCAACCAGGAAGCCGCCGAGATCCTGGGCAGCAAGGGGAAGCTCTTCGCCAAGCGCATGGTGACCGTGGTCGTCCCCGACGAAAAGGTCGGCACCGTGGTTGAAGCGATAAGCTCCGTCAACAAGACCGGAAAGCCCGGCGACGGCAAGATCTTCATCCTGCCCCTGTCGGACTCGGTGCGGGTGCGCACCGGCGAATCTGGCGCCTGCGCCATCGAATAAACGGCCCAAGCGCCAGCCATCATAAGAGGGAAGCATCATGGACGCCCCGATGAAAGACCACCTGGTCAGCCCGACGCTCGACCCGGAAGAAGCCAAGAAGGAGCTTCTGGCCAAGTACCCGCCCAAGGTCGGCCGCAAGCGCTCCCAGCAGATATTCATCAAGGAAACCGACGGACCCGAGGACCGCGAGATTCTCTCCAACGTCCGCACCGTCCCCGGCATCATCACGCAGCGCGGCTGCACCTACGCGGGCTGCAAGGGCGTTATCCTTGGCCCCACCCGCGACATCGTGAACATCACCCACGGCCCCATCGGCTGCGGTTTCTACTCCTGGCTGACCAGGCGCAACCAGACCGACGCCTCCGCCCCCGGCGCGGAGAACTTCATCCCTTACGCGTTCTCCACGGACATGCAGGATGAAGACATCATCTTCGGCGGCGAGAAGAAGCTGGCTGCGGCCATCCAGGAGGCCTACGACATCTTCAAGCCCAAGGCGATCGCCATCTTCTCCACCTGCCCCGTCGGCCTCATCGGCGACGACGTGCACGCCGTGGCCCGCAAGATGAAGGAGAAGCTCGGCATCAACATCTTCGGCTTCTCCTGCGAAGGCTACAAGGGCGTGTCCCAGTCCGCTGGCCACCACATCGCCAACAACAAGATCTTCACCGAGGTCGTCGGCACCTCCGACAAGCCCGAGCGCACCGGCAAGTACTCCATCAACATGCTGGGCGAGTACAACATCGGCGGCGACGCCTTCGAGATCGATCGCATCATGGAAAAGTGCGGCATCACCGTGAACGCCACCTTCTCCGGCAACTCCACCTACAATGACTTCGCCTCCGCCCAGATGGCCGACCTCTCCTGCGTCATGTGCCACCGGTCCATCAACTACGTGGCCGACATGCTGGAGACCAAGTACGGCATCCCCTGGATCAAGGTGAACTTCATCGGAGCCAACGCCACCGCCAAGTCGCTTCGCCGCATCGCCGCCCACTTCGGCGACAAGGAGCTCATCGACCGCGTGGAGAAGGTCATCGCCGAGGAAATGCCCATCGTCGAGACCGCCCTGGCTCAGATCAAGCCCCGCACCACCGGCAAGACGGCCATGATCTTCGTGGGCGGATCGCGCGCCCACCACTACCAGGAGCTCTTCCATGAGCTTGGCATGACCACCCTGGCGGCGGGCTACGAGTTCGGACACCGCGACGACTACGAAGGCCGTCACGTCATCCCCACCATCAAGGTGGACGCCGACTCGCGCAACATCGAGGAGCTGGAAGTCGAAGCCGATCCCAAGAACTACCGCGCCCGCCTGACTCCCGAGGAGATCAAGGCCCGCGAGGAAGCCGGACTGAAGTTCAAGGACTATGAAGGGCTCATCCCCGACATGCCCAAGAAGACCATGATCATCGACGACCTGAACCAGTACGAAACCGACAAGCTGATCGAGATGTACAAGCCCGACATCTTCTGCGCAGGCATCAAGGAAAAGTACTCCGTGCAGAAGATGGGCGTGCCCTTGAAGCAGCTGCACTCCTACGACTACGGCGGACCCTACGCCGGATTCAAGGGCGCGGTGAACTACTACAAAGACATCGACCGCATGGTGAACAGCAAGGTCTGGAGCAAGGTGAAGGCCCCCTGGCAGTCCGAGGGACCCGAACTCACCGCCTGCTACGTGGCCAGCTAGGAGGATAGGATCATGGCACTCTTACGGCATACCCCGAAAGAAATAACGGTGGAGAGGAAGGCCCTCTCCATCAACCCGGCAAAAACCTGTCAGCCCGTCGGCGCCATGTACGCCGCCCTGGGCATCCACGGATGCCTGCCGCACTCCCACGGCTCCCAGGGCTGCTGCGCCTACCACCGCTCCGCCCTCACCAGGCACACCAAGGAGCCCATCAGCGCCGCGACCAGCTCCTTCACCGAAGGTTCCTCGGTGTTCGGCGGGCAGGCCAACCTGCTCACCGCCATCCAGAACATCTTCGAGGTGTACGAGCCCGAAGTGATCGCGGTGCACACCACCTGCCTCTCCGAGACCATCGGCGACGACATGAACCAGATCGTCGAAAAGGCCCGCGTGGACGGCAAGGTGCCCGCCGGCAAGAACGTGATCTACTGCAATACCCCCTCCTACGTGGGTTCGCACGTCACGGGCTACGCCAACATGGTGGGCGGCATGGTCAAGAACCTGGCCAAGTCCACCGGCGAGAAGAACGGCAAGTTAAACATCATCCCCGGCTTCTGCGAGCCCGCCGACATGGCGGAGATCAAGCGCCTGGCCCTGGAGATGGGCGTTGCCGCCAACGTCTTCCCCGACACCTCGGGCGTGCTGAACGCGCCGCTTACCGGCAAGTTCGAGATGTACCCCAAGGGCGGCGCCAAGGTCGCGGACATCGTCTCCTCCGGCGATGCCATCGGCACCATCGGCCTGGGCGAGTGGGCCACCGCCCACGCGGCCAAGATGCTGGACTCCGAGCACAAGGTCCCCTGCCAGATCATGGGCCTGCCCATAAGCCTCGGAGCCACCGACGACTACATCATGGCCCTGCACAAGATGTCCGGCAAGGCCGTGCCCGAGATCATCGACTTCGAGCGCGGACAGGTCGTGGACGTCATGAGCGACTACAACCAGTACTTCTTCGGCAAGCGCGTGGCCCTGGCCGGAGACCCCGATCAGCTGATCGGCCTTACCAAGCTGTGCATCGAGCTGGACATGATCCCGGCCTACGTGGTCTCGGGAACCCCCGGCAACAAGTTCGAACGCACCATCAACGAAATCATCAAGGGAACCCCTGCTGAAGGCGTCACCAAGGTGAAGTGCCCCGGCGACATGTTCATCCTCCACCAGTGGATCAAGCAGGAGCCCGTGGACCTCATCATCGGCAACACCTACTGCAAGTACATCGCCCGTGACGAGGACATCCCGCACCTGCGCCACGGATTCCCCATCGTGGACCGCATGGGACACACCTACTTCCCCACCGTGGGATACAAGGGAGCCCTGCGACTGATGGAAAAGATGCTCGACCTCTTCCTGACCCGGCGCGACCGCGACGAGCCGGAAAGCTCCTTCGAGTTGGTGTACTAGGGATACAACGAGGAGAGGCAGGAGAATGCCTCCGGCGGCCAGAGAGGAAACTTTTTGAAAAAAGTTTCCTCTCTGGACACTCCTTCAAAAACTTTTAGGTAGCTTCGCATTCGAGCGCGTTGGAATGAAGTTCTGGAACAGTGGTTACTTGCGCTGCTGGAGTGAACCGACAGTATATCAGCCTCGTGTTCGAACGCGACTGACTGGAGTTTCGGCGGGGTTGGGGGTTGTCACGGTCGTGCCCTGCGCGACGGGCGACGAATCGTCTTCGCATCGGTTCTAGCCCGCCGCGCAGGGCACGGACGGGACAGCCCCCAGCCGCCGCACCCAGCACCCGGTCGCGAAGCCAACTGAGGGTCCAGGGCAGAGCCCTGGCCGGGTATGGGGCGGAGCCCCATCTTCATCAAGAAGCCAAATGGAGTTCACGAAATGGTCAACAAGCCGAAGCATCACATATTGGTCTGCAACAGCTTCCGCGCCAAGGGCGAACCAAAGGGCGTCTGCTTCAAGCAGGGCGGAAGCCTCCTCCAGTACATGGAGACCGAAATCCTGGATCGCGGGCTGGACGTCCTGATCACGGGTTCGGGCTGCCTGAAACAGTGCGAGGACGGCCCGGTGATGATTGTCTATCCCGAAGCCTGGTGGTACGGAAAAATCGATAGCGAAGAAAAAGTCGACGAGATCCTCGACGCCCTGGAGAATGGCCAGGCCGCCGAAGACCTCTTGCTGTAAGACGAAAACTGTCTCCTGCCTGCCTCTGTCTGCCTTGGGTGGCCGTCCGGGTTAATCGCCTGGGCGGCCATTCCGGTTTTGGAATCAAGTGGAAGCCAAAACAATAAAAAGTTATTGTTGCACAATCATTTTTTATTGTTTAGTCCGACGTTGCCTGCCTCGGCTGGGGGCGGCCGCCGGGGTTCCCGGCGCAACCACGATCGGAGGACGAATCATGCGAGCGCTCACTCTTTCGCTTACCGCGATCATGCTGGTATCACTAGTGTTTGTGTCTGGATGCGCGGTCAACAAGGCC
The DNA here is from genome assembly GCF_000429325.1 of Fundidesulfovibrio putealis DSM 16056. Classification (NCBI taxonomy): domain Bacteria; kingdom Pseudomonadati; phylum Thermodesulfobacteriota; class Desulfovibrionia; order Desulfovibrionales; family Desulfovibrionaceae; genus Fundidesulfovibrio; species Fundidesulfovibrio putealis. The sequence continues at coordinate 186,028 of NZ_AUBQ01000013.1, read as the reverse complement.
AGGAATCTGGTTGCCAGGGGATCGGCAACTGAGGGTAACAACTGGGGCAAAACCATCCTGGTGTGCGAGGTCGACTATCCGGCGCAAACAGAAGATGAGCGCCAGAAGATAGGTAGGATCACCACCCTGGTGGAGCAGGCGGTTGCCGCCAGGCAGGGAGTGGAGCTTGTCGGGCCGGACGCGCTTTCCTCGCGGTTGGGGGGGCGCTCCCTCATGGCCGCCAGCGACGGGGAGCTGGCAGCCGCCGCCCTGGACGCCGGAGCGGACACCGTGGTGCTGGTGCGGGTGCTGGGGTACGGCGGCGAGCTGACCATATCACTGCTTCCACCATACTGGTCTACAGGCACGGACTTCGCCTACCATGCGCGGGTAATTGACGCCCGGACCGGCGCGCTATACCTGGATGCCCACCGGGGCCATAAGAAGAGCGGCGCATTCAGCGCGCATACCGCGCGTGAACTCGGCGAGGACTTCGGGGCCGATCTCAGCGCTCTTTTCAGCAGCACGGCCACCGGCGCTCCTGTCCTGAACGGCAGCGGCTCCTGACCCGGCAACAGAGGTGACCCCATGGACAACCTGACACGCATCAAACGGATGAGCGCCATCCTCGCGAAGGCCTCGGCGCTTCTGCTCTGGGCGACGCCCCTCTGTTGCGCCGCGTACTGGTTCCTTTTCAACAGTTTTCCGGACGTCATGAAAACCCAGCTGCCGGTTCCGGGCCGCATGGAGCTGTCAGCGTTCAACCGCGCCCTGTGCTTCCTCTCTGCCATGCTTCCGGCGGGGGTCGCCATGTACGGCTTCAAGACCCTGCGCGAACTGTTCGGGCTGTACGCCGCCGGGGAAATCTTCAGCCAGCGCAACGTGGCCTGCTATCGCAGCCTGGGACGCACGCTCCTGTACTGGGCTGGGGCGATATTCCTGCATACCCCCCTGCTGTCCCTGGCGCTGTCGGTCGGGATGCCTGAAGGGCAACGGCACGTGGTGGTCGCGTTTGGGTCCGTGGAGTTGGCGGCCCTGTTCGGGGGGACGGTCGCCCTGGTCATCTCCTGGGTGATGGACGAGGGGCGGGGCATCGAGGAAGAGCGGGCTTTGACCATCTAGGCGGTTTCGTGGGCATACTTGTGAATCTGGACGTCATGCTGGCCAGGAGGAAGACCTCCTCCAAGGCCCTGGCAGAGGCGGTGGGCATCACCGCCCAGAACCTGTCCATCTTGAAGACGGGCAAGGCCAAGGCCATCCGGTTCTCCACCCTGGAGGCCATATGCCGTTTTCTGGACTGCCAGCCAGGGGACATCCTGGAATACGTCCCGTCAGACCCCGATGCGGACGCCTCGGACGAGGAAAAAGCGTAGCACGGGGACCGCGAGGCACGGGCCGCTGCGTCTTATACAAAAAGGCCGCCCGGATGGTGAATCCGGGCGGCCTTCTACTTAATTAGCGCCCCCGTCTGCCGGGGGGCAGCGCCGCCTGCGCGCCGCCGTGCGAGTTCATGGCCACCACCAGGTCGCTGAGCACCCGGGCCTGTTCGGACATGTCCTCCACGGCTTCGGCGGAGCGTCGCATGTTGTCCTCGGTCTCCGAGGTGATCTGGGCGATGTCGTCGATGCTGCGGTTTATCTCGCGGCTGGCCGAGGATTGCTCCTCCGAGGCCCTGGCGATGGCCCGCACCTGCGTCTCCACCAGCCGGACCTGTTCGAGTATCCCCGCCAGCGCCCGTCCCGACTCCCCGGCCAGTTCGTTGGCCGTGTCGATGGTCTGCGCGGCGGCGTCCACGCTGGCGATGCTCTTGCTGGTGCCCTGCTGGATGTCCTGGATGGCTGAGCCCACTTCGCGGGTGGCGTGCATGGTCTTTTCGGCAAGCTTGCGCACCTCGTCGGCGACCACCGCGAAGCCACGCCCGGCGTCGCCCGCGCGTGCGGCCTCGATGGCGGCGTTCAGCGCCAGAAGGTTGGTCTGGTCGGCGATGTCGGAGATCACGTTCATGATGCGCCCGATGCCTTCGGCCTGCTTGCCCAGCTCGCCCATGTCACCCTTGAGGGACAAGGCCTGTTCACGCACCTTGGCGATGCTGTCCGAGGCTCTGGTGACAAGATCCGCGCCAGCGCCTGCCTGGGTCCTGGCCTTGTCGGTGGAGTCGGCCGCTTCGGCGGCGTTGGCGGCCACGGCCCCCACTGTGGCGTTCACGTGATCCATGGCGGACACCGTGTCGCGCACGCGTGCGGACTGCATCTGGCTGCCGTTGCGGGCCTGCTCCACCAGGGAGAGCAGGGTGTCGGTGGTGGCGGCTACAACAGAGACCACCTTCTCGATGTTTCCGGCTGCTTCGGCCATGCCTTCGGACCTGGCGTTCTCGGCCATCAGGGTTGCGGCCTCTGCCTGCTCGGTGGCTTCCTTGGCGCGGCGGGCCTCGTCGGCGGCCTCGGTGGTCTTGCGGTCGGCCTCGGCGATTTTTGATTTCAGCGTGGCGACCATGGTTTCGATGTTGCCGCCAAGCACCGAGAACTCGTCGTCGCCCTGGCGGTCCAGGCGGGCGTCGAGGTCGCCGGAGCTTACCGCATTGGAAAATCCGATGATCCTCTTCATGGGCCTGGATATGGACAGGATGCAGAGAACGCCGCTCAGGATGCCGATGACCAACCCGCCGAACAGGGACACGACCTGCATGGTGCGCATGGAGGATGAGACTGCGGCCATGGTGACGCCTTTTTCCGCCACCATCCTGCGCCCGGCCTCCTGAATGGCCGCGAGGGATTTCTCGTAGGTGTGGAAGGAGTCCTTTCGGGTCGCGATGGCTTCGTTGGCCTGCTCAGCCGTAATCTGGCCTTTCTTGCCGGAGATGAGTTCCTCGAGATACTTCGTGACGAACGCGTCATACGTCCTGAAGTTGTCCAGCATGGCCCGCGCGGTGTTCCTGTCTGATTCGCTCAGTTCCCTGTCGGCGGCCACGTGGGCCGCCAGCTCGGTTGCCGCCTTCGTCAGCTTGTCCGAGTCGGCGCGCAGCTGGTTCAGGTAGGTCTGCTGCTTGCCGGGGTTGCCGATGTTGAGCAGGATGTCTTTTTCTGAACGCCTGAAGCTCTGCCCGAGCATCACGATGTCCTGGGTGGTGTTCAGGACCGGGAGGTCCTCGGTCATGAGTTCCTCCATTGCGTCTGCCTGGCGACCGGAATAGATGCCGCTCAGCAGGTTGCTCGCGACAATGATGAGGATAAGGGTCGAAAAACCAGCGATCAGCTTGTTCCTGACTGACAACATACGAAACCTCCGCGCCCGGTCCTCCGGGGTGTGTCCATGATGGGAATCCCCTGGTGAGGCCATGGGGATTCGTGCTTGCGCGATAGAGAGTGAAGGTAACCGATAGCAGGGCGGTGTGTTCCTGACAACACAAGAAGCGAAAAAGAAGGATGCGTTTCAGAAAGGGCGTCGAAATGACGGGTACTTGTTGGCGAGAAAGAATGAAAAGCAAACACGCCCGGCAATTGCCTGGGTGGCTGCGGCGAGGCGGAGGCGGATAAGGCCGCCCGGATTCACCATTCGGGCGGCCTTCCGATTACTTGAACATGCGCTTGCGGTACACGTGAGTGTGCCGCAACAGAAGCGCCACGAAAACTCCCCCGGCCAAGTAGTGCGTTCGCTCGCTCTTGAAGACCAGGGCAGTCAGTGCCGCGCCCAGGCTCAGGAGCATGCCCTTTTTCACGGTCTTCATGGCGGGCCAGGGGATGTTCACGCCATTGGCCAGCTCCGACATGCGCGCCATTCCCGAACAGATGGAACCGGCGGGTTTTGCCGCCTCGGGCGACATGTTCGCCTCCACCACCTTGAGCACGGCCACGTCGCGTTTGGGGCCGGGCTGCCAGCTCACCAGCAGGCTGCCGCTGCGCGGGTTGTACTCCATGCAGGAGCCAGCCGCAGCCTTGTCCAGGGCCGCCCGGATGGCGGCCTGTGTCTCGGCGGGGAGGCCCTGGGGCAGCCGTGCGCGGATACGTCCGGGAAGAACGCTTTCAAGCATGTCGCTACTCCTTGTTGCCGCCTCGCGGCAGGGCTCGCCGCGCGGAAAGCGGGCGAAGCGCGTTGACTGCGGCGGCGATTGTCGCGCCGTTGTGCATCAGGGCCGACAGCTGCGGCGTGAGCCGGCCGATGAGGCCCCCGGCCAGAAGGACCGTGTTCACGCTCACGATGAGCAGGTAGTTGTACTTGATGCGCTTGAGAGCCGCCTGCGCCAGGGCGCGGCTGCGGGCCAGGGCGGTCAGGTCGCCGGTGGTGAGCACCACGTCGGCCACCTCTCGGGTCACGTCCGCTCCCTGGTGCATGGAGATGCCCACCGAGGCGCGGGCCAGGGCCGGGGCGTCGTTCATGCCGTCGCCCACCATGGCCACGGTGTGGCCCTCGGCCAGGAGCTTCTCGATGACCCGGTGCTTCTCGTCGGGCAGAACCTGGGCGATCCACTCGGTGATGCCGATCTGCTTGGCGATGCGCGCGGCCATGCCGTCCAGGTCGCCGGTGAGCATGATGATGCGCTTGATGCCCGAATCGCGCAGCTGGCGGATGGCCAGGGCGGCTTCGGGGCGCAGCGGGTCGTCCAGGGTGATGATTCCGGCCAGTTCGTCGCCGATGGCCAGATACAGGAGCGAGTGCCCTTCCTCGGCCAGGGCCGAGGCGATCCCGGCGGCGTCGCCCAGGGGAACTTTCTCGTCCTCGTGGATGAAGTGGCGGCTGCCGAGCATGACGCGCTTGCCCTTGAGCCAGCTGGCCACGCCGTGGGCGGCCACGTATTCCACGCGGGCGTGCTCCTCCTGGTGGATGATGTCCTCGATCTTGGCCTGTTGCACCACCGCGCGGGCCACGGGGTGTGGGAAGTGTTCCTCCAGGCAGGCGGCCACGCGCAGCACTTCCTCGCGGGAAAAGCCTGAGAAGGGGATGACGTCGCGCACGGTGGGTTCGGCCATGGTCAGGGTGCCGGTTTTGTCGAACACGAACACGTCGGCCTTGGCCAGGTTCTCCAGCGGCTGCCCGCCCTTGACCACCACCCCTTCGGAGGCCATCTGGCGCATGGCAGCCAGCACGGCCAGGGGCGTGGCCAGCTTGATGGCGCAGGAGTAGTCCACCAGCAGCACGGAGGCGGCCCGCCTGGGGTCGCGCGTTGCCGCGTAGACCGCGCCGGAGAGACCCAGCGAGAAGGGGACCAGGTTCCCGGCCAGCTTCTCGGCCTGGCTCTGCACCCCGGCCTTGCTCTTCTCGGCCTGCTCCACCAGGGACAGCATGCGCCGCCAGCGGGTGGCGTCTGCGGAGCCGGTGGCCTTGACCACCACCTCGCCTTCCTCCACCACGGTGCCCGCGAACACGGCGGAGCCGGGGCGCTTGGGCACGCCGCTGACCTCGCCGGTCATGGCGCTCTGGTTCACCAGGGCTTCGCCCTCCTCCACGACGCCGTCCACGGGAGCCACCGCGCCCTGGCGGATGACCACCAGCTCGCCGGGCTTCACGGTGTTCGCGTCCACCTGTTCTTCCTCGGACCCCCTCTTCACCCAGGCCCACACGGTCTGGGAAGCCAGGGTGGCGGCCAGGCTCTCCTCGGAGCGCTTGCGGGTCCAGTGCTCCAGGAACTCGCCGGCCGAAAGAAGCAGGGTGATGGTGCCAAGCGACCTGAAGTCGCGGCGTATGAAGCAGATGGCCAGGGCCGTTGCATCCAGCACGTCCACCGAGAGCTTGCCCGAGGTGAGCGACACCAGCCCGCGCCACAGGCGGGGCAGGGAGCTCCTGAAGGCCAGGGCCAGCTGGAACACGGGAGGCAGGATAGGGCGCATGATGACCGGGGCCAGGATGCCCAGCAGGCTCGGGCTTTTGTGTTCATCCTCGCTGACTGGGGCTGTGCAGGGGCCGCCCCGGTGATGGAGGGCGGGGTCGGCGTGGGCCGGGGGCAGGAGTTCGCCCGTGACGGGGCCTTGCGCCTGCGGCTCTTTGGAGGCTGCGCGCCCGCGCCGCTTCCGGACCCCTTCTTTCAGAAGCCCGGAAGGAGCGGCCGCGCCTGCGGGGAGGCTCTCGGAGAAGATGCCCAGGATGGCCTCGCGCAGGTGCGCCTGGGGGGCATAATGGACCAGCACCGAGCCGCTGCGCGGGTTCACGGAGACCGAGTCCACGCCCTTAAGGGCGTGCGCCTTTTCCAGGCGTGAAGCCAATTGCCCGGCGAGGGCGGGAGGCGCATAGCGCAGCCTCAGCCTGCCGGGCATATCGTGTACGACGCGTGGGGTCACGACTGCTTGCTCTCCTCGGCAGGGGCTGCGGTCGCTGCGGCGTCACGTCCCTTGCGGGCGTGCTCGGCCTCGGCCATCAGGTCTTCCATGTTCTCCTTGGCCTGATCGACCACTCCCATGAGCTTGTCCTTCAGGTTGAGTCCGCCAGCCATCACATCGGCCAGCAGGGGCTTCAGGTTGGAGTTGCCGCGGGTCAGCGCGTAAACGGCCAGAGCGCCAAGGGCGGCGCCGCCAACGAAAAGCAGAGCACCTTTGGAATTGGTGTTCATGATGTCCTCCTGAGATGATTGACTTTAAGCATGTGCTTGCTTGAAGCCGAATTGTCAACGAAATGAAACGAAAAAGTCATTCTGATGAGATTCCAGGCGGATCCTTAAGGGCCGCGAGCAGTTTGGCGAGCATCTGATCCGGTCCCAGGCTTTGGGCCATGTCGCAGGCCATCAGGTGGTGGGGATAGTTGGAGCGGGGGATGCCCCGGCAACGGCACAAGCGTTCGCGCAGCCCCTGCCAGTGCCGCGTGAGGCGCTCCTGCCCGGCGGCGCCCACCAGGCAGCCGGGCATCAGGAGGAAGCGCCCGTCTCCCGGATCGCCCAGGGCGTCGTAGCCCGGCCAGTCCGGCCCGGAGGCCACGGCCATGGCTTTCTGGCCGCCGCTCCTGTCGCGCAGGGCGCACAGGGCCTGCTCCCTGTGCTTTTCAGGCACTAGGCGGGCCTGGACCGAGGAGGCGGTCAGGAACAGGCCGATGATCGGCGGGTCCTTGGGCGCATCGCACCGGGCCGGGTCTTTCTGGCGGGCCAGGGTGTCCCGGAAGATCTGGTAGTAGCGGTTGGCCGTGTTGCGGTTGACGCCGAGCGCCTTGGCGGCCTGGCTTGCGGTCTCGCCCCTGACGAAGGCGCTGGCCATCTCAAGAAGCATCGCCTGGTCGATCTTGGCGTGGGCGGCGTACGGATTCTTGCGGGCAACGGGGCGAGGAAATTTCGGGTACGGATTGGTGGTCATGCACAGAACCTTCGCGATTTTGATTCTCGTTATCAGTGTCAGCACGTGTCGTAAAGTGGGTATCTGGGCTTGTGGCACTCGATGAGATCAGGCGCCGGGTTATGTCCTTACCGGGCGTATCAAGGCTGGACGCCCAGGCGTCGCGCGTTTATCCTGCCGTCATCACGTGATGCCGGGAGAAGCCCATCCATGGACCAGATAGCCCCTCTGTTTGAAAAGGAACGCCAGGTCGTCGAGAAGGCCAGGCAGGCGCTTGGCGCGCCTGAGCCTGGGGACGCAGTCCCGGCGGCGTCTTTTCAGGAGCTTCTGGCCGAGTACGAGCTGCTTCTGGGGCGCGCCGGGCGCGTGGCGGATCTGGCCAACCAGGTGCAGATGGACCTGGAGGCGGCCATGTCGCAGGTGGCGCAGCTCTCCCAGGTGGACGGCCTGACCGGGACCCTGAACCGCCGCGCCTTCGAGAAGCTCCTCTCTCGCGACTGGGCTCAGGCCCAGCGGGAAGGAACGCCCGTGTCGCTGCTGGTGGTCAACGTGGACAACTTCCGGGCCTACAATGACGTCTACGGCTCCCTGACCGCAGACGACTGCCTGAAATCCGTGGCCCAGGCGGTCATGCGCAGTCTGTACCGCGAGGTGGACGCCATGGGGCGCATGGAGGGCGACACCTTCGCGGCGCTCCTGCCCGGCGCGGACGCCCAGGGGGCCGCTGTGGTGGCCGGGCGCATGCTGGAGGAGGTCGCGGGGCTTGCGATCTCGCACCTGGAATCCCCTCACGGCGGGGTGGTCACCGTGAGCATCGGGTACTCCACCGTGACGCCCACGCGCGGGGACGCGCCCATGGTTCTGGTGCGCCTGGCCCAGGCCGCCCTTGGCGACGCCAAGACCCAGGGCCGCAACACTGCGGTGTATTTCTCTCCTGAATAGCGGCTGGAGCCTCTTCCCGCCCGAGCCCGTTTCCCTCCTTTTTCCCCCTCGCGCCGGTTACGCGGGCGTTTCTTTCCAATCCCTCAGTCATCCTTGATCTGTCGCGGGACGGTCCCGCATCCGTCACACGGGGCCGATAGGTCTTCCCCCGTGGTCGGGCCGATCGTTCAGCCGTGAATATCGCCGGGGTCGGCGCTGCAACCCGGAGCAGTTCGCGGGCGTCTGTTCATCATGTGCGTCGTCGCAAAATAGTTGTTGAATGTGATTCTCATTTTCACTAAAAGAAGCCTACCCCACCGGGGAAGTCCTGGATCGTCCGGGGAGGTTTTGAGATTACGGAGGTTTATTCAATGCGTCTGTTCAAGGAAATGTCCGTGGCCCTGTTCATGAGCCTCAGCATCCAGGGCGTACTGTACCTGTACTGTCTCGAAACCCTCGCCAGATAGCCTTTCAGGCAATTCCCTAACGCCCCTTCCCTCCACAGCAGGCCCGGAACCGCACCAAACGGTTCCGGGCCTCGCTGTTTTCAGGGGACGCTCTGTTTCTGCGTCCCGAACGCGAGGCGCATACTGGTTTTGACCTCCGGGCATCTGCGGACCACCCTGCTTACAGTGTGGCTCTCAGGTTCACACCCCGGCCTGCGCTCGACGCTCGACAAGTCGGGCGCGCCCGTTGATGGACGTACACCCTCCACCCTTCTTGAACATCCTTGCGCACGTGAAGTCCCTCGGCAGCCAGACTCGGGGCATCCCGGAACAGGGCAGATGATCGCTGTTGGAGCCCTCTCGCGCGTGTCGATGCCGCAAATCCCGAACGGAACTGTGCAGAGTCTACAATTGTGTAGATGTCCTTGCGTTTTTGTATGCTTTCGCGCGGCAATTGCGCCGCTTCTCAATAATAAGTCAATAAAATCATTATATTATGGCATGGCACGGGAATTGGATGTAGGCTTGTGACCACGTGCAGTTCACCCAGGGCCGGGCGCGCGAATCACGAGCCAGCCCGGACCGGACATAACAGGAGGCCGACATGGACATTACCAACGCCAGCATCGCCCGGGCAATGTTCACCACCCTGGTCGTCAGCCTCGCCATCCAGGCGGGATATTACTTCTGCTGCCTGAAGAGCCTGGCCCTGTAACACGCTGATTTCAAAAGAGGCGCACCGTGTCTGACAATATTTTCGAAGAACGCAGGGACCAGATCCACGTCAAGGGCGACGGACCCTTCAAGCTGGCCTGCAACCGCGACTCCCTGGCCGGCGCGGTCAGCCAGAGGGCCTGCGTGTTCTGCGGCTCGCGGGTGGTGCTCTATCCCATCGCAGACGCCCTGCACCTGGTGCACGGCCCCATCGGCTGCGCGGCCTACACCTGGGACATCCGGGGCGCGCTGTCCTCCGGGCCTGAGCTGCACCGCCTGTCCTTCTCCACCGATCTCCAGGAGACCGACGTCATCTTCGGCGGCGAGAAGAAGCTGTACGCCGCCCTCATCGAACTGATCGACCGCCACCAGCCCAAGGCCGCCTTCGTGTACTCCACCTGCATCGTGGGCATCATCGGCGACGACCTCCAGGCCGTCTGCAAGAAGGTGTCCGCCGAGAAGGGCATCCCGGTGATCCCGGTGCAGTCCGAAGGCTTCAAGGGCAACAAGCGCGAGGGCTACCTGGCCGCGTGCAAGGCCATGTTCACCCTGGTGGGCACGGGCGACACGTCGGACGTCTCACCCTTGTCGCTGAACATCCTGGGCGACTTCAACCTGGCGGGCGAGATCTGGATCATCCGCGAATACTTCGAGCGCATGGGCATCCAGTGCGTGGCCAACATCACCGGCGATGGCCGCGTGGGCGACATCGCCAAGGCCCACGGCGCGGCGCTGAACGTGGTGCAGTGCTCCGGCTCCACCATGGATATGGCCAAGATGATGAAGGACACATACGGCACGCCCTTCGTCAAGGTCTCCTATTTCGGCATCGAGGACATGGCCGAGGCCCTGTACTCCGTGGCCCGCTTCTTCAAGGACAAGGACCCGGACATGCTGGCCCGCACCCAGGCCCTGGTGAAGGAAGAGCTGGCCGTGCTGTATCCCAAGCTGGCGGGCTTCCGGAAGGACCTGGAAGGCAAGAAGGCCGCCATCTACGTGGGCGGCGCGTTCAAGGCCTTCTCGCTGATCAAGGCCTTCCGCCATCTGGGCATGTCCGTGGTGATCGCCGGTTCCCAGACCGGCACCCCGGAGGATTACGAGGAACTTGCCTCCATCTGCGACCCCGGCACCATCATCGTGGACGACGCCAACCCCCTGGAGCTGTCGGCCTTCCTCAAGGAGAAGGACGTGGACATCTTCGTGGGCGGCGTGAAGGAGCGCCCCATCGCCTACAAGCTGGGCGTGGGATTCTGCGACCACAACCACGAGCGCAAGGAAGCCCTGGAAGGGTTCGTGGGCATGTACAACTTCGCCCTGGAAGTGCACCGCACGGTGATGAGCCCGGTGTGGCGCTTCGTGCCCCGGCGCACTGGCCCGGTGCTGGCGGCGAACCGGGACGACCTGCCCAAGGAGTGCGTGTTATGAGCTGCCCGACAAACTTTGCCGACACCGGCGACAAGGCCGTGTGCGCGTTCACGGGCGATATCGCCGCCGGAGCGGTCGCCGAGGCTTCTCCCGTGACCGCCAACGCCAAGCCCATAAAGCCCAAGGTGGAGCCGTTCGTGTCCACCACCAACGCCTGCAAGCTGTGCAAGCCCCTGGGCGCGACCCTGGTGTTCAAGGGCATCGAGGGCGGCGTGCCCTTCCTGCACGGCTCCCAGGGCTGCGCCACCTACATGCGCCGCTACATCATCAGCCATTTTCGCGAACCCATGGACATCGCCTCCAGCTCGCTCGGCGAGAAGCAGGCCATCTACGGCGGCGCGGCCAACCTGAAGAAGGGCCTGCTGACCGTGATGGACAAGTACGGAGCGGGCATGATCGGCGTGGCCACCACCTGCCTCACCGAGACCATCGGCGACGACGTCCCCGGCATCCTGCTGGAATTCAGGAAAGAGTTCGGCGACCTGAACGTGGCTCCGGTGGTGCAGGTCTCCACGCCCAGCTACTCCGGCACGCACATGGAGGGCTTCACCGCCGCCGTGCGCGCCGTGGCGGACCAGCTGGCTACGGCGGACGTGAAGACGGACATGGTGAACTGCTTCCCCGGCTTCGTCTCCTGCGAGGACATCCGGCACCTGAAAGACGTGTTCGCGAGCTTCGGCCTGAAGGCCGCCATCCTGCCGGACTACTCCGAGACTTTGGACGGCCCTGCCCTGGAAGATTACGAAAAGCTGCCCTCCGGCGGCACCCCCGTCGCGGACATCAAGGCCATGGGCGGAGCTCCGGCGTCGTTCGAGTTCGGAGCCACCCTGTCGCCGCCCGCCGAGGCGGCCACCGCTGGCGGGCTTCTGGCCTCGCGCTTCGGCGTGGCGCTTCACCGCCTGGGAATGCCCATAGGCATTCGCGAATCCGACGCCTTCTTCCAGGCCCTGGAGTCCGTGTCCTGCAAGCCCACGCCCCGCCGCCATGCCCTGGAGCGCGGCCGCCTGGTGGACGCCCTGGTGGACGGCCACAAGTACGTCTCCCAGAAGCGCTGCGTGATCTACGGCGAGGAGGACCTGATCGTTGGTCTGACATCCTTCATGGCCGAGATCGGCGTGATTCCCGTGCTGGTAGCCGGCGGCGGCAAGTCCGGCCGCCTGAAGGCCGCCATCGAGGCAGCCTGCGAGGGGCTGATGCCCGAGATGCCCGAAGTGGCCGAGGGCGTGGACTTCTACGACATAGCCGACCGCGCCAAGGAACTGGCCCCGGACTTCTTTCTGGGCCACTCCAAGGGCTACCGCACGGCCCGCGAGATGAACGTCCCCCTCATCCGGGTGGGCTTTCCCATACACGACCGCTTCGGCGGCCACCGGCTGCGCCACCTCTGCTATCTGGGCTCCCACGAGCTTCTGGACCGCGTGGTGAACGCCATGATCGAAAAGAAACAGTCAGATTCCGACATCGGGTACGGATACATTTAAGGAGTTTCCCATGGCCATGGACCTCTCCAAGCACCCCTGTTTCAATAAGGACGCCAAGGGCTCCTGCGCCCGCATCCACCTGCCGGTCGCGCCCAAGTGCAACATCCAGTGCAACTACTGCAACCGGAAGTACGACTGCGTGAACGAGTCGCGCCCTGGCGTCACCTCCTCCGTGCTCTCGCCTGCCCAGGCCATCAAGTACATGGAAGAGGTCATGAAGGTGGAGACGCGCCTGACCGTGGTGGGCATCGCAGGCCCCGGCGACCCCATGGCCAACGCCAAGGAAACGCTCGAGACCATGCGCCGCATCAAGAATAAGTGGCCGGACATGATCCTGTGCCTGTCCTCCAACGGGCTGGAGCTGCCCGAGCACGTGGACGAGCTGGCCGAGATCGGCGTGTCCCACGTCACCGTGACCGTGAACGCGGTCGATCCCGAGATCGCGGCCAAGGTGTACTCCTGGGCGCGGGTGGGCAAGGTGCTGTACCGGGGCGCGGACGCGGCGCGCATCCTGCTGGAAAAGCAGGAGGAGTCCATCCGCCGCTTGAAGGAGAAGGACATCATCGTCAAGGTGAACACCATCATCATGCCCGGCATCAACGACCACCACATCGAGGATATCGCCAAGAAGATGAAGTCCATGGGCGTGAATCTGCTCAACTGCATGGCGCTCATCCCCAACAAGGAAACCAAGTTCGAGCTGGTTCCCGAGCCCAGCAAGGCCGATGTGGAAGCCATCCGGGCCATGGCCGAGACCTATCTTCCCCAGATGCGCCACTGCCAGCGCTGCCGCGCCGACGCCGTGGGCCTTCTGGAGAAGGACTGCTCGCGCGACTTCTCGGGGCTCATGCAGGCCTGCTCCACCATCGTGCCCGAGGTGGACGAGTCCCGCGCGTATGTGGCCGTGGCCACCATGGAGGGCATGCTGGTGAACATGCACCTGGGCGAGGCCGGGAGCTTTCAGATCTGGGGTGAGGACGGCTGCGGCGGCTACAAGATGGTCGAAGACCGCCCCGCGCCGCCCACCGGCGGCGGTCCCAAGCGCTGGTACACCCTGGCCAAGTCCCTGTCGGACTGCCGCGCCGTGCTGGTGTCGGGGGTAGGCGACACGCCCCAGGCCATCCTGGAGGAAGAAGGCGTGAAGGTGGTGGCCATGTCCGGGTTCATCGCCCAGGGGCTGGACGCCGTGTTCAAGACCAAGAAGTTCGACCACCTGCGCGCCAAAGGCGGCGGAGGGTGCAAGGCCGGGGGCTGCTCAGGCGGCAGCGGCGAGGGGTGCTAGTGTCGCCGTGCTGAAAAACATGAACATGTGAGGAACATGCAAAATTTGCAGTTGGGGAACGCCTCCGGCGGCCAAAGGGCTGCGCCCTTTGGAATCCGCAGTTATCCCGACTTGTTACCGACTCGTCCATTTCTTCGGGTGGCGGCTGGCGATGAGTTTTGCAAGAGCCTCATGTTTTTTAGCCCGGAAAAGAGTTGGTTCTCTTAGAATGGCGGTGATGCTGATCAGGAGGAGAGGCCGGAAGATCATGTCGGCCTGCTGCAAGAAGAGAAACTGATTGATTTCAACGGGCGGTTTCCGGTTGCCGGGAGCCGCCCTCCGTTTTTGTAGGCATGCGTAACGCTCAGCACTCGCGCCAGAGCGCCCGCCCGGCCCACACGGCCCCGGCCAGGCAGCACAGCCCAAGGATGGTCACGGCCAGGGGCGCGCCCAACCACTGGGCCAGAAGTCCCGCGATCAGCGACCCGAAGGGGGCCATGCCCATGTACAGCATGGTGTAGAGCGACATCACCCGCCCGCGCATCTCGTCGGGCGCGGCCAGCTGGAGCATGGTGTTGCAGCTGGCCATGAGCGCCATGAGCGCGAACCCCGTGGGTATCAGGAACGCCCCCGCGCCCCAGAAGAAAGGCGTCTGGGCAAACAGCGTAAGCCCGGCGCCAAGCCCCGCGCAGCCCCACACAGCGATGCGGTTGAGCCCCGTGGCTTTGCTCCGTCCGGCCATCACCAGCGAGCCAAAAAGGCTTCCCAGTCCCAGGGCCGCCGTGAGCGTGCCCAGCCCTTCGGGGCCGCGCCCGAAGATGTCCCCCGCGAACACCGGCAGCAGCACCACGCTGGAAGAGCCCATCACGCTGGCGATGGTGATGAGCGCCAGGATGGCCCGCACCAGCGGCGTGTTCCAGGCGTAGCGTACGCCCTGGGACATGTGCTCACGGATGCTGGCGGTGGACGGCTTGGGCGGCGCGCTCTGCAGGCGCATGGCCAGGAGCCCCGCGATCACGGCGGTGAAGCTGGCGGCGTTTATGGCGAAGCACCAGGCCTCGCCGAACGCCGCCACCAGCACGCCAGCCAGCAGCGGCCCCATGACGCGCGCCATGTGGAAGATTGAAGAGTTGAGCCCGATGGCGTTGTGCAGGTCCTCCTTGCCCACCATCTCCACCACGAAGGAGTGGCGCGTGGGCAGCTCCACCGCGTTCACCACGCCCAGGCAGGCCGCGAAAGCGATCACCTGCCAGACCTCCACACTGCCGGAGAAGGTCAGCCAGGCCAGACCCACGGCCTGGAGCATGGCTACGCTCTGAGCCGCTACCAGGAGCTTGCGCTTGGGCAGGCGGTCGGCCAGCACGCCGCCGAACAGTCCGAGGATAAGCACCGGCAAAAGCGTGGCGAAACCCACCAGGCCCAGCGCAAAGGCCGACCCGGTGAGCCTGTAGACCAGCCAGCCCTGGGCAGTGGACTGCATCCAAGTTCCGGTGAGGGACACGACCTGCCCGAAGAAGTACAGACGGTAGTTCCGGTGGCGAAACGACCGCAAGAGGGATGATGTTGACACGGCGGCGGATGCTAGGGCCGGGGCGGCGCGGCGTCAAGGGCGGGGCAATGCGCCTTGAGAATGAATGGGGAGGGCGGGCGCAGTGCGCGCCCGCCCTCCCTGGTCGATTGCTGGGTGAACGCTGGCCCGGTCAGGGCTTGCGCACCGAATAGATGGTGTTCTGGGTGTAGCGGGTGACCACCTCGTCCCCCACCTTGATGTTGCTGAGCTTCTTCACGGCGTCCGGGACCTTGACGCTCACGATTTCGCCGTTGGCGTTTTTCAGGCTCATGGTGCGCTTGTCGTAATCCACGGCCTTCACGAGCGCAGTGACCTCGATGCTTGCCACGGTGGTCTTGGTGGGCAGGCCGGATTCCAGGCCGTACTCGGTGTCGACGGTCTCCGCCGCGTAGGGGGCCTCGGAGGATTTGCGCACGTAGATGGCGTAGGCCTCCACCACTTCCGCGTCCACGATGTCGCCTACGCGCACCTTGTCCAGGTTCTGGACCTCGTCTCGCACCTTGAAGGTGTGCAGCTTGCCGTCCTGGTCCTTGAGGGTGGCCATGCGCGTGGAAAGGTCAAGGGATTCCACTGTGGCGCTCCAGCTGCTGGACTCGATGTTCCACTTGCCGGGCTTGTCTCCGGGCTTGTTCCCGGTCTTGGCGCAGCCGACGGCGATGAACGCCGCGACGACCAGCGCGAGGACATACAGGCTCTTTCTCATGGCGGCTTCCTTGGGTTTTGGTGCCTTGGCGTTCATGATGACGACTCGTACCGTGTCGCATCTTAATGGTTCAATCGGGAGTCCGGGTCAAGCTCACTTGGGCAGGGCGTCGCCCAGGCGCACGATGCGGCCCTCCAGGCGCGGGCTCAGGGGGGAGTGGGTGGCCACGTAGTCCGCGAAGGCGTCGGCGATGGGCATGCCGAAGGCGTAGACGCGCTTGGCGTGGTCCTTCAGCATGGCGAAGCCGTCGCCGCCCTTGAGCAGGTAGCCGCAGGAGGCCAGGGAGTAGCTTTTATCCCGGACGATGGGCGCGTACCCGCCGTCGGGGCCAAGGATGTCCGCCGTGACGATGCGTTGGCCCGCCGGGCGGCGCGGATCGAAGGAGTAGCGCAGGCCGGACACCTGCAGGAACCTGCCGGTTCCGGACGCGCCGGGCTGGTCCGCGAGGCTCACGCCGTGTTCCAGCACGGCCAGCAGGTCCTTGCCGGACAGCTCGAAGGTGGCCACGTTGTCCGTGAAGGGATAGGCCGTGAGCAGGTCCCCCTGGGTCACGTCGCCTGCCTTGAGCCCGGCCCGCAGCGCGCCGCTGTTGATGAACGCGGCGCGCGCCCCCTGGGCCTTGGCCGACAGGCGCACGGCCTCGGCCAGGGCGTTGCCCAGGGCGCACTCGCCGAAGCGGCACTCGGCGGTGAGGGCCTCGGCGGTCTTGCCCACGATCTGCCCCAGGTAGGGCTTCAGCTCCTCCTGCCAGCCTTTGACCTTGGCCAGCATGGCCGGGTCCTGGGGCCGGGAGGCGTCCAGCAGCAGCGGCGCGCCGCTCCAGGCCAGGGGGACGCCCTTGGCGTCGAAGTCCACGGAGAGCTCTCCCAGGTATTTGCCCCAGGCCTCGGCCTGAACGATGAGCACGGGCTTGCCCGAGGGGGATTTCTCCACCACGGGGTACGGCCCTGCCGCCTTGGGGTCGGTGCCGGAGAGCAGGCTGTGGCTGTGCCCGCCCACGATCACGTCGATGCCGTCCACTGCGGCGGCCAGCTCCTTGTCGCGCTCCAGGCCCACGTGGGTCAGGGCGATGATGATGTCCGCGCCTTGGGCATTCAGGTCGCGCACGGCCTGGCGCAGGGGCTCCGCCGCGTCGGAGAACACGAGGTCAGGTCCGGGGTTGGCCAGGTGCGCGGTGTCCTCGTTGGCGATGCCCGCCACGCCGATCTTGCGCCCGCCCACGCTGACGATCATCCAGGGTTTGATTTTGGCCTTGAGGGCCGGGTCGCGTGATGCATCCAGGTTTGCGGCCAGCACCGGCACGTTGAGGCCGCTCAGGAAGGTCTCCTGCAACACGGCAGGACCGTCGTCGAACTCGTGGTTGCCCAGCGTCATGGCGTTGTAGCGCAGGAGGTTCATGGCCTCGCGGCTGGGGCGGCCTTTGAGCGCGGTGTAGAAGAGCGTGCCCTGGAACTGATCCCCGGCGTCGAGCAGCAGCGTGTGGCCGCCCTTTTTGCGGGTGGCCTCCACGGCGGCAGCGATGCGCGGATAGCCGCCGAAGCATTCGCCCTTGGCGGATTCTTCGGGGGTGCAGGTCTGGCCGTAGGCGTTGAACTCGGCCATGCGGGCGTGGATGTCGTTGGTGTGCAGGATGGTCAGGCGGTAAGGCCTGGCCTCGGCCGCGAGGAGTTGCCCGGCCAGCAGCAGGGACGCGGCGAGGACCGCGAGAATACGGACGAGGGGCATGGTCGGCTCCCGGTTCGAAATGCGAAAAAATTACGCGGCGTGCGCGAACGTCAGGATGCGACTCTGTGAAGTTGGCGTCTCGGCTCGCGGGAAGCGGCCCAGGCGCGTCGTTGCAGGGGGCGGCCTATCTTTTGGTGAACGTCCCGCCCGCGGCCTCGACTTCCTTCAGGGCGAACCCGGCCATGTCGTCCAGGCGCGAGGCCAGCACCTCGGACACTTCCAGGGCCATGGTCTGGTAGTCGTGCGGCTGGATGCCGATGACCACCGCGTCCGGGCGGTTGCCCATCAGGTCGCAGTAGACCAGCGAATCCACCAGGTCGGACTGGTGCATGGAGTCCTTGAAGGCGATGGACTTGCGCAGGTCGTCGCCTGTGCAGCGGTAGATGGTCCCAGGCTCCTGCCCGCCCAGCACCGCGTCCAGGATGATGGCCGTGTCGCAGTGGAGCAGATAGTCCATAAGCCGCATGCCCAGCGTCCCGCCGTCCACCAGGGTCACGTTGTCGGAGAACTCGTATTCCTTCTCCAGCTTCTCCACGCAGCGCACGCCCACGCCCTCGTCGGTGTAGAGAATGTTGCCCACGCCAAGCACCAGAATCCTGCGTTTCTCGTCCATGTGCACTCCGTCGATTTGAATGGCGCATAATGCCCGGCAACGGCTCGGGGGGCAAGCCCGGACGCCCGCAAAACGGCTGTTGACTTGGGATATGAATCGTGACTTTATCGCAAAGCCTCACATGATCACGCTTCTTGTATTTATTTGTATAGGTTCAACCAAGCCAGCGAGGAGTGTCCATGTCGGATAAAAGCGAGCCTCGTGCATACGGGGAGGAAAACGGTCGGCGCGTCCTGTACATCACCTATAAGGCAGACTGCAGATTCGTCGCGGTGGGCGGCAAGGACGTGCTGTTCACGACCCGCACCATAAACGACGTGCTGCCCTGCGTTCGTCCGGGGGACATCCTCCAGTTTCTTCCTGGCAAATACTGGCCGCCCGTGCTCTACGACGAGGATTCCGGCAACCCGCCGGTCTGCCGCCCGGTGAAGCTCTACGAGCTGAGCGGCAAACCGGACGTGCCCATCACCATCCGGGGCCTGGGCGAGGCCACCCAACTCGACGGCGGCCTGGGCGGCGTTCCCCACGACTCCATGCTCCCGGAGATGAAGCACTTCGCTTTTTTCAAGCTCAAGGACTGCGCCTGGATCGAATTCGAGAACTTCGAGGTGGAGAGCTGCTGGCCGTCGTTCATCTATCTGGAGGACTCCTCCTACATAACGGTGCGGGGCATGACGGCCAAGGACAGCCGCTATCTGGTGTACGCGCGCGGGCAGGGCTGCCACCACATCCTGCTTGAGGACAACAAATGGCGCCAGGACACGACAGGGTCCATGTGGCGCGACATCCTGTGGCTTGATTCCAAGCGCAAACGGTACTTCTACTACAACGGCGGCCTGTTCGGCAGCCTGGGCATCCCCGGCAGCGTGGTGGTGCGTCGCAACTCCATCTGCGACGCCTTCAACGGCCTGCGCATGAAGGCGGACAAGAAACCCAAATACGCCCAGAACCACAACGTGGAAATCTACGACAACCACATGCTGCGCATCCGCGACAATCCCGTGGAGCCTGAGCGCGCCGCCACCAACTGGTGGATACACCACAACCGCATCCACAACGCCCACGCCTGGTTCTCACTGGATGAGGTGGTAGGCGGCTTCTGGTACTTCTTCGCGAACACCGGCTGGATAACCGACAAGCTGGGCAACCCGCTGGACCCAAGCCGGGGAGGCAAGGTCTACAAGTACGACACCGGCGGAGACATGCCCGACAAGCCGGTGTTCGCCTTCAACAACAGCTTCCGGCTGTGCAACTCGCTCATCAAGGGCGGAGCCACCACGCATCTCACCCATCGCAACAACGCGGTGCTCTTCCGTACCCTCCTGGACGACCCGGTGCCGCAGGACGACGCCTCAGGGTGCCCGCTGCCCGAGGCCGTGCGCCATCCCTTCCCGGACGGTTGCACCGGGGCGGACCGGTTCGTGGGGGACGACTTCCTGAAAAAAGCATGGAAGACCGGCGTCAGCTTCGACTGGGACCTGTGCAACCTGGACTGGCCGAAGCAGATCACCAGATACGAGCAGGAGCAGCACGGCGTGGTGGACCCCGGCGCAGCTTTCGTTGACCCCGACAAGGGCGACCTGCGCCTGAAACAGGGCTGGCAGGGATGCGAGATCACGCTCGAACCGGGAACGGACTGGCCGGGAGACTCGCGCTGGAGTTCGGGGCCGGGCACGCTCATCGGAGCCTACCAGGGGAGCGGAGACCTGGTGGATGGTCCTCCGTTCGCCTTCCTGGCCCCGGAGGGCCAGGAGGACTACGTGGAGATGCCCAGGCTGGTGCGGTTGGCGCATTCCGGCGTGGACCTGGAGCTCGTTTTTTCGACCCCCCTGGTGGGGCCGGGACCAGTGGCCCTGCGGGTGACGGTGCGGCGCGACGGCGTGACCAGGAAGCTGTGGCTGGACGCCAAGGTGTGCGGGCGGTCCATGAAGACGGTGATCCCCGCGCAATATGGCAATTGGCGGGTGACGCGGGTGCGGGTGCCGGACACGCTCAAGGGGGCCAACGGCCAGTACGTGACCCTGTGGTCCAGCGTGTTCAAGAGGTTCGGGTTCTACGCGGCGGGCCGCAAGCCAGCCCCGAGGCCGTACGAGCCGACCTGTTTCTGCAACTGCGGGGAGGAGGATTAGCTTCTTTCGGCGATTTCATGACGAATACAGGGGGCGCTTTTGCGGCCCCTTTTCGTTTTGTATCAATCGACCGCTTGCCCTGACAATGCCTCTGGCGAGAAGGTACGTATGGAAGGTGATAGTCGTTGATGTAGCGCTGGATTGCCAGGAGTGCATCCCCGCCAAATTTCTTCATGCGCAGTGAGTGTCTTGGCTTCCGGGTGTCGAACTTGATGCGAGGCTAATAGAATTCCCTGTTTCCCATTACGTAGTCGTTTATTTGCCAGTCGTGAATGAGCTGGTATTGAAAGTCACCTTTGTTGTTATAAAAATTGACATATACGAACGGAGTGTCTCGTTTGAGTTTGCCGTCATCTTTTGCAAAGAATATGTTGTAGATGTCGATGACTGTTTGGTCGGAATGTGGGGAGAGAGGGTCAAGTGCCATTACTTTCAGATAAAGATCGCAATCGAAACTCAATTTGTAGCGAGGGTAACGGTCGGAAAGTGTTTGCAGCCTGGAAACATCTTCGGCTGTTGGGTGGCAATCGTATATTCCAAGGAGTACGATGGCGCCAAAGAGCAGAAAGGCGATGGGGGCTGTCAGTTTGAGGGCTGAAAGTATTAAGCTGCGCATTGGAAATGCTATTTTGAAAGGTGTTTTCATTGTGTCCAAGGTCGATGTGTTCAGTGGTGATGGAAATTCCACTGCACCTTTTCAGTTAGAAGGTGTCCATCTTCTGGTGCGACTGACACACAATATTGACTGACGTTCGCACATATTGTATGTGGCATCACGTATGACTGGCAAGGAATTTATGTGAGCAGCGTACAAAGCGACGTCTGGACAATTCTGAAACTGGCGCTTGTCGGCATAGTGCCGCTGGCGTTGGTCCTGGGGTTCATGTTCGTGCGCTCCAAACCCTTCAAACCGAATGTCGGGGAACCGTCCGACGCCTACCAAGAGGCACTGTACGACGAAGAGAAGCACCCGGCTCCGCCTCTTCCCGAAATAAGCATTCCAGGGGACGGGCCGTTGTCGTGGCCGCAAAGGATAGCGTACGAGATTGCCGTCTTGGCGGGGGCAGCCCTTGTGTCTTTGATTCTTCTCCTCCTTTTAAGGTTGAGCCTTTTCATTTTCCGTTAGAATATCACATTAGGAAACAACCATACATCACGCGTGAGGGCAATTTAGTATGTTTTACAGACCCACAAAGGAGACATGGAGATTGACACTCCTGTGCGATATTTTTACTCGATGTGCCCTGACTACGGGTATATTGCTCTATTATTCAGGGAAATTCATTCTCTGCTCAAATTAGGAGTTTCACCATGAACCAGAGAGACGCACGGGATCGACTCAAAAGCAAAGTATATGAGTGTGCAGGGTCGTGCATAGTTTTTCATCTGATTATATTCCTTCTCAATCTCGACCATTTTATGGCGATTTGCCAATAGGGTCATTGCAGCCTTAAAGGCTGCAATGACCCTATCGTATTAGTCGTATCTTCCGCTCGATGTTCGGCCTAACGGCGTGTGCTAGAGAAATGCGGGGAGGCTTAGGGATGGAAATTTTCGGGAAATATTATACTCGTAGCGACTTCTTGTCGGATATCTTTTGGTACTGGCTTATTTTTACGGCTTTATTATTATACTCAGGGTGACCATATGAGGGTACTGATTTGCAAGGTATTGGCAATGGCTTTCGGTGCTGGGCTTGCATATTATACTGTACAGTTCATTGTTTTGTTTCGTTAGAGACAAGGCATGACCTTGTCTCTAACGGCAAGGTACTTACTCTCCTTTACTCTGTTATCCTTCTTTTCCGTTTCCATTCTTGAGTTGGGAGCCGGAATTAACGGTAGCTCCTACAGCAGCAATCCTTGATAGAGCTCTGTTGAACAGGGTGTTTAGAGGGATTGCTTTGTCGAGAAATCACTAAGTCAATTCTTTAGTCATGACTCCGTAGGTCCCTGCCAGCATGAGTCTCTCTGCTTCACTGAGTTCCTTTTTCTGTGGACTTGAAGCATTGTCCGGCTGATGGGGTTGAGAAATTTCATTTGGCGAATACATTTCCCCACCGAGCATCCTGAACCCTCTGTACTCCGGCACGCCAAACGCATTCTTGCGCAGGTCGTTGTTCGGATCAAAGCTCGTTCCGAAGGTCATGCTCCGCCGTGCTCGCCGGTATCCCCGGTGTCGCCGTTGTCATGATTTACTTCGGTACTCATGTGTTTCCTCGTGAATTGTCGATTTTACGTTGAGCGATTCTCCCAGTGCCTGCTTCATGGGCATGCCGGGCGATCTGTGCGTCAAGGGCCGGGCCACATGCCCGGCCCAACGTCCGCACCGGCTACAGGCCGGACAGTTCCAGGTACTTGAGCAGGTCGCCCTCCCTGGCTCCTCCTGCCTTCACGCGCTTGACCAGGGCGGCGCGCTCGGCTGCGCGGGTCGCGCCGGGCGAACGCTCGTCGATCATGCCCGCGCTCTCCAGTTGGGGAGCGCCCTGACGGCGGACCGAACGCCTTTGACCATGCCTCCCGGCCATCCTGCCGCCGATGCGCATGGTAGCCGTCACCATATCGCGCATCTCCTTGTAGAGGGCGATGTAGGCTCCCGGAGTCTCCTCCACGGCGCGCAGGACAGGGCGTTGCAACTTGAGGGGAAGGGCCTTCACGTAAGCCTCGACTTTTGCATGAACGAGCCCGAACAGCGGATCATGCGTCCGCAGGTACGCCAGCAGCATCTCGTTGTTGACGGCCTTGCGCTGGGCGCGGCGCGCATGTCGTGCCTGCTGATGGTTTTGCAGCATGGCCTGCCACTGCATGCGCCCCATGGGGGGGGCCATCATCTGGGGCGACGGCTGCGGGGGGATGTCCGGGATGCCGTCCCCGTCCAGGTCGATGCCTTCCAGGTGTTCGACCATACCGGGTTGGGCCTTCAGGTGGGCCAGGAGTGTTTCGAAGGGGATGTGGTTGACGCCTCGTTGGGCGAACTGCGCGAACGGCTGGTGCCGGGAGAGTCCGGCTGGCACGCCGGATTGCTGCCGCGCGGCGCGGCGGGCCATGATCTGTTCGTCGCTGAGCTGGGACTCGCCGGGTTCGAATCCGGCGAAGCGGTCCAGGGCGTCTTCGTACAGTTTGCGCTTGCGGGCCTGTTCATCAGCCAGATCGGAACCAATGTTTACGGGATAAGGCATACGGGGAACCTCCGTAAGGGTATTTACCCCGGCTTCCCGCGCCGAGGCCTCCGTATGACTAGTCAGATCCGAAAATATTTCACCCCACATAGCGCTATGTGGGAAAAGAGATAAAAAAAGGGGGCCGCTTTCGCGACCCCCTCTCATTTCGAATCAATCAAGCAACTCGGTAGCTTCTTACAGCACCTTGAAGCTCAGCACTTCGTTGGACTCCGGCTCGATCACGTGCACGCCGCAGGCGATGCAGGGGTCGAAGGAGTGGATGGTGCGCAGGATTTCGACCGGGCGCTTGGGATCGGCGATCGGGGTGCCGATCAGGGCCTCTTCGACCGGGGACAGCTTGCCAGCGGCGCAGCGGGGTCCGAGGCTCCAGGTGGAGGGCACGACCAGCTGGAAGTTGTTGATCTTGCCGCCCTTGATGTCGATCCAGTGGGACAGGGCGCCACGGGGGGCGTCCACGAAGCCGACGCCCTGGGCGCTGTCGGGCATCTTCCAGTCCTGATAGAGCTTGGTGTTGCCCTTCTTCACGTTGTCGGCCAGCTTCTTCACCCAGGCTTCCATCTCGCCCGCGATGACGGCGGTTTCGATGCCGCGTGCAGCGGTGCGGCCCAGGGTGGAGAACAGGGCGGCGGTGGTGACGCCCAGCTTCTTGCAGACCATGTCCACGGTCTTGACGGTGGCCTTGTGGCCCTTGGAGTAGGCCACCAGGACCTTGGCCAGCGGGCCGGTCTCCATGGGCTCGTTCATGTAACGGGGGGCCTTCATCCAGGAGTAGCGGTCCTTGTCATCCAGGTTGGTGTACTGGGGATCGGTGACGCCCTCGTAGGGATGCTTGGCTTCGTTGCCCTTGTACCAGGAGTGGGCCACGTGCTCCATGATCTGCTTGGGATCGACGGGCTTCACGCCCTTCAGGTCGCGCTTCATGATGTAGCCGGCGGGCAGGAAGCGGTCGTCGAAGCCGAACTCGCTCTTCTGGGGGAACTCGCCGAAGCACAGGAAGTTGGAGGTTCCGCCGATGGCGGCCCAGTCCTTGTAGTAGGAGGCGACGGTCAAGAGGTCGGGGATGTAGACTTCATCCACGAACTTTTTGACTTCCTTGAACAGGGTGACGAACTCGGCGATGCGCTCGGGGCGCAGGGCGTCGTAGTTGGTGCAGCCGCCCACCACGGTGAACTGGGTGTGGGGGTTCTTGGCGCCGAAGATGGCCATGGCGCGCGCGGCCTTCACCTGGAGGTGCAGAGCCTCGAGGTAGTGGGCGGTGGCGATCAGGTTCACTTCGGGGGGCAGATAGTAGGACTGGTGTCCGCCCAGGAAGTACGCGTTGGTGAAGATGCCCAGCTGGCCGGAGTCGACCAGGGCCTTGACCTTGTCCTGAACGGCCTTGAGGGCGGAGGCTTCGGTCTTGCGGGGCGAGATGGAGTTGGCGATCTGAGCGGCCTTGACGGGGTCGGCCTTCAGGGCGCTGGTGACGTCCACCCAGTCCAGGGCGTGCAGGTGATAGAAGTGGACGATGTGGTCATGCAGGTACTGCGAGGCCATGACCAGGTTGCGCATGATGGTGGCGTTCTCGGGAACCTTCACGCCCACGGCGTTGTCGACCGCGCGGGTGGAGGCCAGGGCGTGCACGTAGGTGCAGACGCCGCAGGAGCGCTGGGTGAAGTGCTGGGCGTCGCGGGGGTCGCGGCCCTTGAGGATGATTTCAAGGCCACGGAAGAGCTGCGAGGAGCTCCACGCGTTCTTGATTTTACCGGCTTCAACTTCAACGACCATGCGCAGGTGACCCTCGATACGGGTAACGGGGTCGACCACTACCGGGCCGGTGAAGGTGCTCTGGGGCGTTTTCATAACCTGAGGCTTGCTGTCAGCCATGTCTTCCTCCGTGAGGTGTGCTGCGGTTCAAGCGTAATGCAATTCAGACTAACGGGGCGCGTAGAAGGGGGTCATGGTGTCCCAGAAATCGGGCTCGGAGCAGCCGATGCAGGGGTGACCGGCCTTCACGGGCCAGTTAGTCGAGTTGAACAGCACCTTGGGGCAGTTGTTGAAGGTCTCGGGACCACGGCAGCCCAGCTCGTAGAGGCAGTAGCCTTTCTTGGCCTCTTCGGAGTCGAAGCTCTTGGCGAACTTTCCTTCGTCGAAGAACTTCACGCGCTCGCACTGGTCGTGGACGGACTTGCCGAAGAACGCCTTGGGGCGGTTCAGCGAATCCAGCTCGATCTTCTCGCCCTTCAGGAACAGCACCACCGCACCCACGAAGTTGATGGGGTTGGGCGGGCAGCCGGCGATGTTGATGATGTCCTTGCGGTCAAGGGCCTTGGCGACGGAGACGGCGCCCGTGGGGTTGGGCTTGGCGGCCTGGACGCCGCCGAAGGTGGCGCAGGTGCCCATGGCGATGATGGCCTTGGCCTTGGGGGCGCAATCCTTCACGATCTGAAGCATGGTGTGTCCGCCGACCATGCCGTAGATGCCGTTGTCCTTCATGGGGATGCCACCCTCGCACACCAGGACGAATCCGTCGGGCGAGTTGACGGCCTTGTGCAGGGCGTCTTCAGCGGCTTCGCCGGCGGCGGCCATGATGGTCTCATGGTAGTCGAGGCTGATGGTGTCCAGGATCAGGGCATCCAGGTACGGTTCATAGGTGCGCAGCACGGCTTCGGAGCAGCCGGTGCATTCCGCGCCGTGCAGATAGACGACGCTGGGGCGTTTCTTGGCGGTAAGGGCCGCCGCAACTTCGGCGGCTGCGCCGGGACCCATGCCGAGCGTGGTTGCCACTGCCGCGCAGAACTTCATGAAGTCGCGGCGGGAGACGCCTTTCTGTTCGAGACGTTTTTCGGCGTCGTCCTTGGCAAGACCAATGGATACGCGCATACGGACCTCCCAAAATCGTTACAGGTTGGCTGTTTGGTCGGTGTGATGCCTCACTGCGAACCCGCACCGGCTTCCCCCACAGATGCCGTTGCGGTGTAGATCCAAAGGCAATGGGCCTGAACGCGTCAGGCTGTTCGCTCCCATAGCAAAACGGGAGAATCTTTTCCAGTGGAAATTGTGACTTGGAGAACAAGGAGCCTGAATTAACGCTTCGCGGACGTGACGCAGGCCCTGGAAACGGACTTGCGGGGTGTGATTGGGCCTCACTGGACTGGAAAAAGCCCTGTTGCGAAGAAAAGTGTTATTACTGATGATTTAGTGTCACCCTGGCGCGATGGTAACACATATTTGTTGCGAGTGTTACTTTCTATGGGAAAAAAAGAACAAGCTGGGCAGGAAAGAAATGCCGTGAATCCGGCGGCCTGCGCACGAGGGCTTCGCGCACCAGGAACGCGCCTGCCTGAAGCGCGTCGGGCGGGCGCATGCGTCGAAAACTCCGGGAACCCAGTCGTTGCGCGCATTTCCGGAGAAAACCAGCCCAGGAGCGCAACGCGGGCTTGTGCGCCGCAAGACACGCGCCGGTGAGGCCTTCAGAGCTCCAGCCGCACAGTTATCCGGCTTGCGGCGCTTCCAGGAACGTCACCTTCAACATCGTCAGGTCGTCGTCGAATCCTGCGCGCCCAAGGAGCGCCCTGGCGTTGTCCAGGATGGCCTCCAGGGCTGGGCCTTGCGCGCAGCAGGGCCCTCCCGGCGCGCACTGGGCGGCTGCATAATCCTTGAATTCCTCGTAGCTCCACATGCGCCCGTCGGCCAGCCGGATTTCATACGCGCCGTCCGACACCACCAGCAGCCGGGCCGGTGTCCGGACCGTGACCACGTCCTCCTTGTAGGTGACGCCGGGCATGGCCCCGATGAACACGCTCTGGCAGCGCAGCTCTTCCACCTCTCCCGAGGCCTGGAACAGGAGCGGCGGCGGATGTCCGGCAGAGGCGAAACGCAGCTCCGAAGTGCGCGTGTCGTACACGCCGTAGAATATGGTGAAGTAGAGGTCGTTCTGCCCGGACATCTGGAACACGGCGTTCAGTCCCTCCATCACCTGCGCGGGCGAGCCGAAGTCCACGCCGGGCAGGGTCTGCGAGCGCAGCACGTTCAGCGCGGACACCGAAAGCAGGGCCGGACCCACGCCATGGTCGCACACGTCCAGCAGATAGAGGGCGAAGCGGTCCTTATCGATCCAATGATACCCGAGGGCGTCTCCGCCAAGCTGCGCGGAGGGGGTGAAGACCCACTCGGTGCGTATGCGCCCCTCGGATACCGGGGGAGGCAGGAGGTTGCGCACGTACTGGGCGGCCTGATCCAGCTGCCGGGCCAGTTCCCTATAGGCGCGGTTGCGCTCCAGAAGGCGCGTGTAGCCGGTGGAGTGGTGTCGCAGGCGCGCCACAAGCTCCACCCGGTCCGGAAGCTTCACCAGATAGTCGTGGGCTCCCAGGGCGAAGGCCTGGGCCTTGGTCTCGGGCTCCTCCTTGGTGGAGAGCACGATGAGGGGCAGGTCCTTAAGCTTCGGGTGCGCCCGGAAGTATTTCACCAGGGTCAGGCCGTCGATGTCTGGCATCACCAGGTCCAGGAGGACCACCGTGGGCTTCGATTCCAGGGCCAGGCGCAGGGCCTGGGCCGGGTCCTGGACGCTCTGGAAGGTGATGTCGGCTTCAGGGGCCAGCATGCGGCGCACCGCCTCGGCCACCATGGCCTGATCGTCCACCAGGAGCACGGACACGGCCTCGGAATCGGTTCTGTTCTGCTCAGTCATAGTGGGGGAGGTGTCTGGCGGCAAGGGCCGCGATGGTTTGCAGGGGGAGGATGAGGTCCGCCGCGTCCAGGTCGCGCGCGGCCTTGGGCATGCCGTAGATCACGCTGGTCTCCTGATCCTGGGCGATTGTGAACCACCCGGCGCGGCGCAGCTCCAGGAGTCCCCTGGCCCCGTCGCTTCCCATGCCGGTCAGGAGCACGGCCACGCCGGGCCTGATGCGCGAGCGCGCCAGGCTCTCGAACAGCACGTCGATGGAGGGCCGGTAGGCGGTCTTCACGGGGCTTCGGTCATAGACGAGCGTGTTCACAGGCGAGACCACCAGATGGGCGTCCGCCCTGGACACGTAGACCGTGCCCGGTTCCAGGCGGTCGCCTTCCTGGGCCAGGGTCACGGGCAGGCGGGTCTGGGTGGCCAGCCACACGGCCAGATTGGCGCTGAAGGAGTCGCCCAGGTGCTGGGCCACCAGCACGGCCCCGGGGAAGTCATCGGGCAGGTCGGAGAGCACCCGGGCCACGGCCGTGGGACCGCCCGTGGAGGCGCCGATGGCCAGCACCGGCGGAAGACTGTTGAAGGAAGGGGACATCAGGGCTCACCGATGAGGTCGCGCACCGCGTCCAGCAGGGCTTCGTCGCGAAAGCCCGCCTTGGGCAGGTAGTAGTCGGCCCCGGCGTCGAGCCCGGCCATGCGGTCCTCCTGGCGGTCCTTGTAGGAGACGATCAGCACCGGAGTGCGGGCAAGGGCCGGGTCGGCCTTTACGGCGCGGGTCAGCTCGATTCCGGTCATGCGCGGCATGTCCACGTCGGTCAGGATGAGGTCGAACTCGCCGGATCGGGCCAGGGCCAGCCCTTCCATGCCGTCCACGGCGGTCACGGCCCGGTAGCCGCGTCCGGCCAGCAGCTGGCGCTCCACCTCGCGCACGGTGAGCGAATCGTCCACCACCAGCACGGATTTCGGCCCGCGCGCCTGCGCGTCCCTGTCCGCTTCCCCGTCCTGGGCCTTTGTCCCCACCCTGGCCAGACGCCCCTCGGCCAGCAGGGCTTCCAGCGAGCGCGCCAGATCGGCGTCGTCCAGGATGAGCACCGGGGAGCCGTCGTCCAGAATGGAGGCTGAGGCCACGTTGGGAACCTTCCCAAGGCGCGGGTCCAGGGGCAGGACCACCAGGTCGCGCTCGCCCAGGAAGGCGTCCACGGCCAGGCCGAAGCGCGCGCCGTCGCTCTCCAGGATGACCACGGGCAGCTCCGGCGCGGACGTGGGGGAGGCGGGCCGGCCAAGTATCTGCGAGGCTGGCGCCAGCCCGATGTTCTCCCCGTCCAGGGCCAGGAACTGGCGTCCCTCGATGGAGGCGATGTCCTGGGGCTCGGCCAGCACCACGCGTCCGATGCGCGACAGCGGCAGGGCGTAGGCTTCGCCCGCCGCCTGCATCACCAGGGCGCGGATGACCGAGCGGCTCACCGGCAGGCGCAGCACGAAGGTCGTGCCTGCGCCGGGCTCGGTCTCCACCCGGACGCTGCCGCCGACCTCCTGGACCATGGTTTTCACCACGTCCAGGCCCACTCCCCGGCCAGACACCTGGGTCAGGGACGCGGCGGTGGTGAAACCCGGCAGGAAGAGAAATTCCAGCAGCTCGGCCCGGCACAGGCGCGCGGCCATGTCCGCCCCGGCAAGGCCCTTGCGGACAACGCTGGCGCGCAACGCGTCCAGGTCGATGCCCTGGCCGTCGTCGGACAGGCGGACCTCCAGGTGGCCCGACACGTGCCGGGCGGCCAGGGTTATGCGCCCCTGCTCGGGCTTGCCCAGGCCCAGGCGGACCTCGGACGGCTCCAGGCCGTGGTCCAGGGCGTTTCGCACCAGATGCATGAGCGGGGCTTCCAGCCTCTCCAGGATGTCGCGGTCCACCAGGGTGCGCGAGCCTTCGAGGCTGAACAGGGCCTTCTTGCCCAGTTCACCGGCCAGATCGCGGGTCAGGCGGGGCAAGGGTCTGGCCCCCTCGCCGAAGTGGCGCATGCGGCTGCCCAGCACCTGGGCGGAGAGCTTGTCCGAGAGTATTTCCAGCCGACGGGCCAGCCCGTCCATGCTCGTGATGACGTGGTCGAAGGTCTCGGTCATGTCCGCGATGAGGCCCATGGCCGACTCGATCTTGGCGCGAGGGTCGGACTCGGGGTCGTCAAGCCCGGCCCGCAGCTCGGCCATCAGGTCGACAAGGTCCATGAAGTCGCGGCCGCCTGCGCGCGCCTGGGAGAAGATGCGGCCCATGGTCCCGGCCTCCACGGCGCACTGACCGGCCAGCCCCATGAGCCGGTCCAGCAGGTCCGCCGAGAGGCGCACGGCGGCGTCCGGTCTGGGCGCAGCCTGGGCCTGTGACTGCGACCGCGGCGCGGCAGGTTCGGGAGAGGCAGGCGCGGGAGGATCGCCCGGCTGAAGCGAAGCGCCGCCCTCATCCGCCTGGGCGTCCCGTACGGCCTGTTCCAGCCGGGCCGCCTCTCCAGCCGCCTCTTCCAGCACGGCTGGAAGGCTGGACGGGGAAGAGGCGGCCACGCGCCCGAAAAAGTCGTTGGCCGCGAGCAGGGCGTCCACGCGCGCAGGGGTCAGGGTCAGCTGGCCCTTCTGTGCGGCCTGGAACATGTCCTCCATGGCGTGGGCAAGCCCCACGGCCTGGGTGAGGTTCACGATGCGCGCCGCGCCCTTGATGGAGTGGGCTGCCCGCATGAGCGACTCCAGGCGATGGGCGTCCGCTCCGGATTCCAGGCCCTCAATCCCCATCAGGCCTTCTTCGATGGCCTGGTGGTGGGTCTGGAGCTCCATGGCGAAGAGCTCCAGCAGGGAGAGGTCGGCCAGATCGGGGCTCATGGGCGAAGGCTCCGAAGCAGGGCGCGCCCCAGGGATGCGGCGTCGGCGATGCCTGCGAGGCGGCCCTCCACCAGGGCCATGCGCAGCACCAGGGGGCTTGGGCCGTGGCTTACGGTGTCCGGCGCGGAGCTTACGGCCTCCGGGTCGTAGCCGCCGGTCCCGGCGGCCTCGTCCACTTCCAGGGCGAAGCGCCCCTCGGGCAGGGTGAGCGCAATGAGCCTGGGATGGTCCGGTCCCGGCGTGGGCTGGGCTCCCAGCAGGGCGGCCAGCCGGATGCAGGGCAGGAGCTCGCCGTCCACGTTGCACAGTCCCGCGAAGACCGGGGAGGAGAGGTAGGGGACGCTGTGCACCGGGCTCATGGGCAGGGCCGCGTCCACGATGGCGGTGGGCAGGCCGAGCCACTCCTCGCCAGCGCGCACCAGCAGAACGCCCTGGCGCGAGCCCTGCCTGACGGGCTTGGGCGCGGCGGCCTGTGCGGTCCACTCCGAGAGGGTGTCCGGCGCGACCTCGCGGTCGAAGAGCTGGCGAGCGCCCTGGGAGTCCAGTTCCATCACGCGCGCTCCGTGCCGGGCTGGCCGTTTTCGGCCGCACGCCCGGCCCTCATGGCCCTGATTGAAAGTCGCTCGGCCTCGTCGGATAGCCCCCTGGCCCGGCTCAGGTGCTCCAGGTGGGTCAGGGCCTCCAGGTGTCCGGGGTCCAGGTAGACCGCCCGGCGCAGGGCCGCTTCGGCCTCCGGCTCGCGACCAAGGGCCAGGAGCACGGCTCCCTTGAGGTGGTACAGCGTGGCGGACGGGGTTTCGGCGGTCAAGCCCTGCTCGATCACCTCCAGGGCCTCGTCCAGGCGTCCGGCGTCTGCCAGGGGGCGGGCCTTCCCATAGGCCTGCCCTGCGCGGAGCGGAGCGGGCTCCTGTCTCGGTTCCGGCAGGCGGTCCTGCGCGTGCTCCGGTGTGCGGGGTTGCGGCGCAGGAGTTGGAGCGGCGCATGGGATGGCGGTCTGGTTCGCGCTGCGGCGCTGCGCGGTGGGCAGCCCCAGTTCATGGAATGCGGCGGCCTCGGCCGGGGTGGTGAACAGGACCCCCTCCGGAGCCAGCAGGCGCGAGAGGGTGGACGCCAGTCGCTGTCTGGCCTCGGGGGCCAGATAGATGAGCAGGTGGCGGCAGAAGATGGCCTGATAGGGCGCATGGCCCAGGAAGAACGATTCATCCAGCACGTCCGCCTCGTAAAAGCGGATGCGCGACAGGGTAAGCGCGTCCAGCGCGAAGCCGTCCGGTTCGCCGGGCCTGAAATAGGGAAAGGGCGGGACGCCGCCGCGCACGCTGGCTGGCGGGAAGCTGCCCGCGCGGCCCCGGTCCAGGGCCTGGGGGTTGGCGTCCACGGCGTCCACCAGGAAGTCTTCGTGCGCAAATCCGGCCTGCAACAGGCTCACTGCGATGGAGGCAGGCTCCTCACCGCCCGCGCAGGGCACGGACAGGATGCGCGCCGGGCGGGCACAGCCGGGGAGCCCGCGCAGCATGCGGGCCAGCGCGTCGTAGGCGTCCGGGTCGCGGAACAGCCAGCTCTCCTGCACGACGGATTCCCCAGCCAGCAGACGGCGCTCCGAGGGGTCACGGGCCAGCAGCTCCAGATAGGCGGCGGCGCTTGCGTCCAGCCGGGACAGGGCGCTCCTGACGGCGCGGCGCAGGCTGGGCGCGCCCACGGCCTTGAGGTCAAGCCCCGCCAGGGCGGCGGCGCGGGCCACGGTTTCGGAGTCGGGCTCGGGCGCGCCGGACGGGTTTGCGCCCAGCCCGCCTGGGTCGGAAGGCGCAGAGCCGCCAGCGGCGTAGAGCGCGTTCATGCGGCCTCCCGCGCGGCGCGCAGCCGCTCCAGCAGTTCGGGCGGGAGCATGCGCGCGAGATCCAGCACCTGGACCAGTTCGTCGCCCACTGCGGCCACACCCGTGACGAAGGGAGCGGCAGGTGCTGCCGGGTCGGCCACGTCCTGCGCCGGGATGTCCAGGGTTTTCAGCAGGCGCTCGGCCAGAAGTCCGATCAAGAGTGATCCCTCCCTGCCGTCCGGGACGCGGGCCACCAGGATGCGCGTGGAGGCCCAGTGGCGCGAGGCCTTGCCGGACAGCAGCAGCGAGGCGTCCGCCACGGGCAGGCTGCGGCCCCGGTAGTTCATGAGCCCGGCCACGGTGGGCGGCGCTCCGGCCAGCGGGCTCAGCTGGACCAGGGGCGCGACCTCCTCCACCTCGCGCGCCGGGACGACGTAGCGGGCTCCGGCGGCCTTGAAGGTGACGAAGAGCATGGGAGCGCAGCCCTTATGCGTCCAGGTCGAACCGGGTGAGGATTTCCTTGAGCCCGGCGGCGGTGGTGGTCAGCTCCTCGGCGGCCTGACGGAACTCGGCCAGGGCGTCGCGGGTCTGTTCGGCGCTGTCGGCCAGCTGGGAGATGACCACGCTGATCTGGTCCGCGCCTTCGGCCTGGAGGCGCATGCCGTCGGACACGGTGGAGAAGCGCGGCGTCAGCTCCTCGCCCGCCTCGATGATGCGGCCAAGCTTGGCGTTGACCCCGCGCGAGGTGTCGGCGGTCTGGTCCGCCAGGGACTTGAACCCGTCCATGGCCGCGCTTCCGGCCTGCACCGAGGCCTGCATGTCGCGGATGGTGCGCTCGATGTCCAGGGTGGCGGCGGCGGTCTGGTCGGCAAGGCGGCGTATCTCGCGGGCCACAACGGCGAATCCGGGTCCGAACTCCCCGGCCTTTTCGGCCTCGATGGCGGCGTTGAGCGACAAGAGGTTGGTCTGGGCCGCCACCTTGGAGATGGTGGAGAGCATCTGGCCGATGCCCGAGGCCTTCTCGCGGATGACGCCCAGCTTGGAGGTCATCTCGCGGCCAGAGGCGGAGAGGTCGTCCATGGCCTGCCCCATGCGGGCCAGGCTCTCGCGCCCGGCCACGGCCAGGGCCGAGGACCGGCTGGCCACGCCCAGCACCTGGTCCATGGTGTCGGCAAGGCCAGAGGCCGTGGCGGATATTTCCTTGCTGGTGGCCCCGACCTCCACGGTGGAGGCGGCCTGCTGGGTGGCGGAGGCCTCCAGCTGGCGGGCCGTGGCCGCGATGCGCCCGGCGGAGGACTGCAACTGCCCGCCCGTGGAGTTCACCGCGCCCAGGAGCTCCTCCAGGCCGTGGATCATCACGGCCACGGCGGAGTAGAGCTGGCTGGTCTCGGAGCGCGACCGGCTCCCGGCCAGAAGGCGCTCGCGCGTGCAGCTGCCCGACGGGCAGGACTGCTCCAGCATGCGCGAGGCCTGCCCCACCTTGCCTTCGGCGATGGTGGTGGCGATGCGCGCCACGCGCGCCAGGGGAGCGGTGATGGAGGTGACGATGGTCCAGGCCAGAAGCGCCGCGCCCGCCACGGACGCAAGGCTCACGCCCAGGGTCAGGCCCATGCGGATCTTCAGGTCCCGGGTGCGCTCCTGCAACAGGTTTTTCAGCAGGGGATAGCACTGGTCCCACAGGGAGGAACCGGCCCCGCTGGCGTTCTGCCAGGCCTGAAGGAAGCTCTGCCTGCTGACGGAGGGGTCTTTCTCGCCCACGGCCTTGGCCAAGCGCAGGAAGTTGCGGGCGGCCTCGGCGTAGGCCTGTACGGCCCTGGGCAGGGCGTTCAGGCGGTCGCCTCCCAGGGCGCGCTGGGCCTTGCCCAGCTTGTCCAGGATGCGCTCCACGGCGGATTGCTCCCAGGCGGCGCCCAGCTGCTGCAGGCGCACACGCTCCGCGTCGGCTCCGGGCATGCCGGAGAGCACAATGTATCCGGAGGTGGAGAGCATGCCCAGGCGCTCCTGGGCGCGGGGGATGTCGAACACCAGCAGGTACAGCAGGTAGTAAGTGGCCAGCTGCGGGTCCAGCACCAGCTGGGCGGAGTCGGCCAGATAGTCGCGCATGTCGGTGAGCAGGCCGTGGAACTTCGCGTGCTGTGCCAACAGCTCCTCGGGAGTGGCCGGATTGCGCACGGCCATCTCCTGGACTGTCTTCATGAAGGTTGCCGGTTCCAGCTGGGGCAGGCCAGCCAGGGCCAGGCGTTCGCGGGTCAGGCCGAGGGGGACGGCGTCGGCGGTGAGCTTGCGGTCCAGTTCGGCGAAGCGGTCGCGCAGGATGGAGTCCTGCTGGGCCAGGGGGGCGTCGACGTTCTCGCCGGACAGGCGGGCCAGGCTCAGGCGCAGACGTTCGGGCATGGCCTCGGTGATGTCCTCCAGGGGGTCCATGGCGGTCACGCCCGCCACTTCCACCCTGGTCATGCGGATGTCCTCGGCCATCTTGCCCATCAGCTGAAACAGCAGCAGGGCAATGGGAACGAGAAAGCTCAGGCCGCACAGGCCGAGCTTGGAGCTCAGTTTCAGGTCGCGCCACCAGGCGATCATGGGCTGCCGTCCTTGTTTGGATTGTGGCCGGATGTTGCGGGGACGCCTTCCAGGGCTCGCGCCAGTTCCCCGGCCAGGGCGGCCGTGCCGTCCAGGGCGGCTGCGGTGTCCCTGGCCGCGTCCAGGGCCTGGCGCAGTTCGGCGGGGGCGGTTTTGGCGCGTGCGGCCAGCGCGTCCAGCCGGGCGGACAGGGTGGAGAGCGAGCGGCCAGCATCCTCGAGGGCGTCCTTGGTCTCCTGGAGCTTGTCCTCGCCGCGCCCGGTTTCCCTGGCGAAGGCGTCCATCTCCATGACCTCGGCGGCCACGGCGTGGCGCATGCGCTGCACCAGACGCTCGATGTCCTGCGCGCCCAGGGCGGCGGTGTCGGCCAGCCTCCGTATTTCGCGGGCCACCACCGCAAATCCCCTGCCGTGCTCTCCGGCCTTTTCTGCTTCGATGGAGGCGTTAAGCGACAGCAGGTTGGTCTGCTCGGCGATGGCGGCCATGTTGCCCACCAGGGCCTGGGCCTGTTCGGCGGTGGAGGAGATGACGGTGAGCTTGGAGGACGCGCCTGCCGCGCCGGAGAGGATGCGCTCCATGGCGGCGGCCAGCGAGGAGAGCGACGCGGCGCAGCTCTCGTAGATCTCCCTGGCGCTCTCCAGGGGCAGGGAGGCCTCTGTGGCCATGCGGGCGCAGTCGTCCGCGCGCGAGGCCGAGGCGTGCAGGGAGAAGGAGAGCTCCTGCGCGGTTTTCAGGGCGCGGGAGGCTTCCGAGGCCATGACTTCGGCTTTGCGCCGAAGCGGAGCGTCCTGCCCCGATGCGTTGAAAGCGGCGGAGTCAGGCGGGCTGGCGGGGCCAGGGCCGATCCATGTGGCGGAACGCTCCGGCGCGGCGATCAAGCGCGGGGCGTCCTGGTCCGGGTCCTGCGAGATATCGGCGCGCGGGATGAGCGCCTTGGCGGCCAGGGCGCCCAGGAAGGCTGCGGCCAGCGCGGCCGTCACGGCTGCGGCCACGGGAAAGGGCTCCCCGGCCAGCAGGTCGAACGCCTCGCGCCATGCGCAGGCCATAAGCGCCGAGCAGGCGCACAGGAAGGCAACCGTGCGGTTGGGAGAACGAAACATGCGTCTACCGATACTCCCCATCCAGGGTATTCGCAACAAGGCAGAGGTTGATGATGCCCTGGAAAAGGGGTAGAAATCACAGCTTATGGACTCTCAAGCCGAGCCGACCAAATTCGCCCCGGCCGAGCGGGATTCTCCCGAGCGGATTCTGGCGCAATACCGGGACCTTTGCGGCCACTTCATCGCGCAGACCCTGGACGCCATCCCGGTCATCGTGCTGCTTCTGAACAGCAACAGGCAGGTGGTGCTTGCCAACCACCAGACCCTTCAGGCCACCCGCATGGGCCTGGACTGGGTTCTGGGGAAGCGTCCGGGAGAGGCCTTCGGCTGCATCCACGCGCACTCCGAGCCGGGCGGTTGCGGCACCACGGAGTTCTGCGCCAAGTGCGGCGCGGTGCGTGCCGTGCTCATGGGGCTCGAGGGCCGCAAATCCGTCCAGGAGTGCAGCATGCTGCGCCGGGGCGACATGGGCGTGGAGGCCCTGGACCTGGAGGTCAGCTCCTCCCCGGTGATGATAAACGGCGAGAGCTTCCTGCTTTTCTGCGTCCAGGACCTCTCCGACCTGAAACGGCGGCGCACCCTGGAGCGGCTCTTCTTCCACGACATGCTGAACACCACCGGCGGCCTGCGCGGCCTGATGGACATGCTGCGCCAGGAGGTCCCCGAGGAGCTGCGAGAGGACGCCGAGTTCATCCATGCCACCCTGACCCGTCAGGTGGAGGAGCTTCTGTCGCAAAAAGACCTCATGGCCGCAGAGAACAACGAGCTCACCCCCGTGTTCTCCGCCTTGCAGAGCAGGGAGCTGGTGGACGGCGCGGCCAAGATGGGCGCGAGCCTGTCCCAGGCCAGGGGCAAGGCCATCCACGTGCTTCCCTCGAGCGCCTGCGCGGAGTTCGTGAGCGACCACACCCTGGTGCGCCGGGTGCTGGGCAACATGGTCAAGAACGCGCTGGAAGCCTCCATTGCCGGGGAAAGCATCACCCTGTCCTGCCATGAGAAGCAGGGGCGGGTCCTCTTTCGGGTGCACAACCCCATGGTGATGCCCGACGACGTGCGGCTGCGCGTGTTCAAGCGCAACTTTTCCACCAAGGGCCTGGGCCGGGGCCTGGGAACCTACGGCATGAAGCTCCTGACCGAGCGCTACCTGGGGGGCGACGTTCATTTCACCACCCGCGAGGGCGAGGGGACGACGTTCACCCTGTCCCTGCCGCGCGACGCCCGCGATACGGGGAACGCCGGAGACGCCGGGAGCGCCGACGCAGGCTCCGGGCAGGACTGATGCCGAACCTGCGCGCGCCGGGGCTCCTGATCCCGTGATCCGCTCCCTGACCCTCACCAACTTCATGGCCCACGCCAGCACCACCATGGAGCTGGCCCCCGGCCTGAACGTGCTCTGCGGCCCCAACAACACCGGCAAATCCGCCGTGGTGGAGGCGCTGCGCTGCCTGTCCCAGAATCCGGCCCCGCGCCACGTCATCCGCCATGGGGCCAAAGAGGCCCGCGTGGAGGTGCTGCTGGACGGCGGCTGGCGCGTGGCCTGGATACGCCGCAAGGCCTACGCCCTCTACGAGATACTCGCGCCGGGGGCCGACGAGCCCCAGGTGTTCGCCAAGATGGGGCGCGGCAAGGTCCCCGAAGAGGTGGCCGAGCTCCTGAAGATGGCCCCGGTGAGCTTCGAGAAGGGCGAATCCGTGGACGTCCACCTGGGCGACCAGCGCCATCCTATCTTCCTTTTGGACCAGCCCGGCTCGCTGCTGGCGGATTTTCTGGCCTCTTCCACCGAGAGCGCCCACCTCATGGCCATGCAGGACCTTCTGCGCGAGAAGACGCGGCGGGCCAAGATCTCCCAGGGAAACCTGGAAAAGGCCACGGCCCGCCTCCGCGACGGGCTGGACCGGCTGGCCCCGCTGCCGGAGCTGTCCCATGCGCTGGAGCTTCTGCGCGAGACGGGCAGCGACCTGGAAGCGCGCAGCGCCGCCGTGCCGAGGCTCGAAGCGCGGCTGTCCGCCCTGGAGCGCGCCACGGCCCAGGCGGCGGGGCTCACCCGCCGGGTGGCCGGGCTGTCCGGGCTCTGCGCGCCGCCGCCTCTGGCCCCGTCGGCCACGCTGTGCACTGCGCTTGCGGCAGTGCAGGGCGCGGGCCAGCGCATAACGCGGGTGAAGGCGTCGCTTGCGCGCCTCTCGGAGCTTTGCGCGCCACCTGCGCTGTCGCTCTCCGGGCAGCTGGCCGGAGAGCTGGCCCATCTGGAAAGCTTGAACGGACGCATGCGCTCAGTGCGGGCTTCTCTCGATCAGCTGCGCGCGCTGGCCGATCCTCCGGCGCTGTCGACGGTGGCGGAACTGGCCAGGGACTCGGAGCAGCTCGGGCGTCTGCGTGCGCTCAAGAGCCGGGCCGTATCCCGCCACGGAGCGCTCTCGTCCCTGGCAGCGCCGCCGGAACTCGGCGAACCTGCGCCCCTGGCCGGGCTGCTGGAGTCCATGCAGGCAGTGTCCGCGCGCATAGCCAAGGGGCGGGTCTGGCTGGCCGAGCGCGAGCGCGTGCTTGCGGACAAGTCCGCCGCCATCGCCGCGCGTCTGGCCGAGCTTGGCGAGTGTCCGCTGTGCGGCTCCGGCCTGGACCCGGAGAAATTCCTCAAGAAGGCCGGGGGCCATGGAACTTCCTAGAGTCGCGGGCAAGGGCCTGTTCGTCATCTGTGATCCGCACGTGGCGGCCACGCCGCCGGGTCACCGGATGGAGGGCTACCGCGAGCAGGTGCTGGCCAAGGTGTCGGCCTGCCTGGAGCACGCCCGCGAGCTCGAGCTTCACCCGGTGATTCCCGGCGACCTGTTCCACTGGCCGCGCGAGAACCCCAACGGACTGGCTGTGGAGCTCATCGAGCTGTTCAGGCCGCACCGGCCCTCGGTGCTGGTGGGCAACCACGACAAGTACCTGGCCCGCTTCACGCGCGACGTGTCCCTGGCCGTGCTGGACGCGGCGGGCGTGGTCCGCCTGATGGACAAACCCGGCCCGGCCTTCTGGCTGGATACGCAGGGCGGCCCTGTGCTGGTGGGCGGCTCTCCTGACGGCACGCCGCTGCCCCGGCACGTGGAGCGCGACGGGGCCGTGGCAACGGTCTGGTTCAGCCATCACTCCATCAACTTTCCCGATTTCGAGGAGCGCCTGCTGGCCCCGCGCGAGATTCCCGGACTGGATTGGCTCATAAACGGCCACATCCACCGTCCCCAGCCCATGGTCACCATGGGCGCAACGCGCTGGTGCAATCCGGGCAACATCACCCGGCTGACCTTCTCGCGCCGCACCAAGACGCGCGTCCCCGTGGCCTCCATCTGGCGTCCCGGCGCTACGGAGCTGGAATCCTGGGCCGTGCCGGTGCTGCCCTTCGAGCAGGTCTTCCCGGACCAGGAGTTCCCGCCGGAGCGCAGCGCCGAGGAGCGCAACTCGCTGTTTCTCAAGGGGCTGGAGCGGCTGGCCTGGAGGCGCACCCAGGAGGGCCTGGGACTCAAGGATTTCCTGCATGCGAACCTGAACCCGGAGAACCCCGAGACGGGGCTGGTCTGGGAGCTTTACGAGGAGGTTGCCGGTGGCGACAAATGATGTGCTCGGCGGCCCTGACGCCGCCCTGGAGCGCGAACTTGGCCGGTTGAAGGCCGAGTACGAGAGCCTGCGCGACGAGAAGGTGCGCGCCGAGCAGACGCTGGCCCACCTGGAGGCCGAGTTGTCCTCGCTGGAGGAAAAGGCCCGCTCCGACTACGGCACGGCAGACCCCGGCGAGCTGCGCGCCAAGCTGGAGGCCATGCGGGCCGAGAACGAGCGGCTGGTGGCCGGATACCGCGAGCATGTGGCCCAGGTGCGGGCCGGGCTGGCGGCGCTGGAAGACGGCGCTGCCTCCGGCGTCCCGGAATAATCGTTTCGGTCCAGGATCACCAAGAATACGCAATAACCATAGGGGATTCCAAAGGGACTTGTCCCTTAGGCCGCCGGAGGCCTCCTCCCCGCATCACCCTCCCGGCGCTCCCCAAGAGAACCACCATGACGACCGCCTCTGCGCACACGCCGGACACCTCCCCCGCCTCCCTTTCTGCGTCTGCGTCCCTGCCCGCGCTGCTGCGCGAACTGGACGACCTGCGCCATCAGGCCGGACGCCTGGAAGGGCTGGCCGAGTCCCTGGTGCGCGACCATCAGGCGGCGCGGCGGGAACTCCTGGCCGTTGAGCAGTTCCTGGCCCTGGCCCCCAAGGCCCAGGCGCGCCTGGAGGACCTCTCTCGCGACCTGTTCGGCGAGCTCATGGAGGAGGTCGAATCGAACCTGACCCACGCCGTGCGCGAGATCCTGGGGCAGGACCGCACCGTGGTCAGCCGCCGGGAGGTCAAGAGCGGCAAGTTCTTCATCACCCTGGAGATTGAGAACCAGGGGCAGGTGGAGGACATCCTCCAGGGGCAGGGCGGGTCGGTGTGCAACATCTTGTCCGTGGGGCTCAGGCTCATCGGGCTTGCCCAGCTGGACCCCGCGCTGCACCGCCCTTTTCTGGTGCTGGACGAGCAGGACTGCTGGCTTAGGCCCGAGCTGGTCCCGCGCTTCAACGCGCTCATTGCGGCCATCGGCGAGAAGCTGGGGTTGCAGGTGCTGACCATCAGCCACCACTCGGTGGACTCCTTCAGCGGGTCGGCGGGGCGGGTGTTCCAGCTGGCGCCCAGCCGTGAGGCGGGCGTGACCGTATCGGTGATCGAGGGCTTGAGGAAGGCCGGGGCGCTGGCTGACGACGGTGAAGAGGCGGAGTCGGACGAGTAGAACGGGGATATGTGAGTGTAGGGAGAGGCGTCGGGGGAGAAGCCTCCGGCGGCCAAAGGGCTTCGCCCTCTGGACTCCCACATAGGTCTGCGGTTTGCGGTGGATACTGTGAGCTGGGGACGCAGTTAGTATAAGGCTCGGGCCGGGAAGAGGACACTCTTCCCGGCTTATTTGCGTTTTGGGGCAGTTTATTCGGGTGTTTTCCCACATAGCGCTATGTGGGGTGAAATGTACCGCCTGTCTGATTGCAAAGTGAAGGATCCGACCAGGGGCGGCCCGCCCCGGCATGATCGAGCACCTGGAAGGCATCGACCTGGACGGCGACGGCATCCCGGACATCCCCTTCGGCTCTCCGCCGCCCCAGATGATGGCCGACCCCATGGCCCGCATGCAGTGGCAGGCCATGATGCAGAACCGCCAGCAGGCCAGCCAGGCCAGACAGATGCGTCGTGCTCAACGCAAGGCCGTCAACAACGAGGCCCTTCTGGCCCACCTGCGGGCCAATGACCAGCTGTTTGAGCACGTGAAGCG
Source organism: Fundidesulfovibrio putealis DSM 16056 (assembly GCF_000429325.1). Taxonomy (NCBI): domain Bacteria; kingdom Pseudomonadati; phylum Thermodesulfobacteriota; class Desulfovibrionia; order Desulfovibrionales; family Desulfovibrionaceae; genus Fundidesulfovibrio; species Fundidesulfovibrio putealis. The sequence continues at coordinate 144,305 of NZ_AUBQ01000013.1, read as the reverse complement.
TTGGATCGAGGCCTTCGTGGAGTCGCTGCCGGGGAAGATCCAGCGCGCCGTGCTGGAACAGGTGGAGCGCACCCCCGGTGCGTTCCTGGAGATGTACTCCGAGCTGCGCCAGCACCTCATGGAAGAGTTCGGGATGACCGGAATGGCAAAGAGAGGGACTTCAGGCGGATATTCCGTGCAGGGCAATCCGGCCTTCGCTCCGGCTGCCAGAGATCCTCGGCAGGCGGTCCGGCAGGCCATGGCAGGCCGCATGAGCCCGCCCCAGCTCGAAAGCGCCGGAATGATCGACGAGCGCACGCCCGGCGTAGCCCGCGCTGCCGAACGCGCCGCCCTGATCAAGCGCGTCAAGGCGGGCGGAGCCAGGGAAGGCGATCTGCTCAAGTACCTGGAACTGTCCGGGCTGTAGGGAAGCTGCAAAGACGGGCCGGGCGCGCTGCCCGGCCCGTCGGACGAACTTTCCATGGCATGCGGCAGTTCACTGCATCTGCCGCCGCAATCATACCCGACACAAAACAAGGAGAACGCAATGGCTTTTGAATTTGAACCGTCAAACCCCTTCAACCTTGCGGCCAGTCCCAACACCCCAAGCGAACCGGCGCAACAGGCACCGGACGTCCAGGCGCAGCAAAACCAGCAGGCAATGCCGGAGCAGAAGCCGTTCGGCTGGACCGACTGGGCCAAGAAGTCCGCCATGAAGAATGGAGACTACTTCGAGCATGACAATAAGATCTTTAACCAGCGCGACGGGAAGACTTTTCTCGTGACAGGCGACGGCATGGGCGACGTGGAACTGGATGAAGGGCAGGCTGGTAAGCTCCAGGCAGAGAGGGAAGAAAAACGCAAAGCGGATGCTGCACTTCAGGAGGAGCGCAAGAATGCCCAATGGACGGACCAGGGGTATTCACCTGACCCGGACGGGCCTCGCGTAAAGCAGTTTGAGGGGCCGATCGATAGAAAGGAGTTCATGGAAGGTCTTGTGAATGAAGGCAAGCCAAGTGATGAGCAGATGTGGAATTCCTCTCGTTCGCGGCAAGGAGGAAGGATTATTGGGGGAGCAGCTGGTTTTCCTGACCTGGAAGGATTGAGAGATGCCTATGGAGCTGGGAAGAATGCGCTAGAAGGCAAAGAGCTATCAGACGCTGAAAAGTGGCAACTCGCCTACAACGGGGGGCGTGTTGCCGCGTATTACTTGGGAGGAAAGATCGTCAAGGGGGTGCTGAAACGGTAGTTGAGTGGATGACGTGACGAGAGTATTGTTCTGCGGGTGGGGCTTTCCTATTCGCAGAACAAGTACATTCCTAAAAATGTAAAGTAATATGCGATAGACATTGCGACAATGAATGAAAGAATCCGTGCGAAGAGTCTCATGGTGGTGAATTCATCCTGCCATAAGCCAAGAACACTTAAATCCGAAAAACATGTTGAGCGCGATGTTGATTATTACGAATTCGTAGACGGCAAGCCGCATCGTCTCTAAAATAAATTGATCAGTTTTGTCTGTCATGAAGTTAAGGCTCAAGTATATGTTGGTTAAAAATTCTTGTAGATGCAATTATACAGGTCGACGTAAAAGTTTCGTCTCGTGTGCGCATAGTGCAGCGCTGGATAAAGCACAGAGAGAAATAGTGTGGAGATGGTTAGCTTGGCAAGAAACTGCCGCCAACTACGTGCATTAGGCGCGTGGGAAGGCTTGAGGGCTTCGTCTGGTGGAGTTGTTGTCATGGGTAATCCTGCTGATCGCAAGTAAACAGCACAGATTCGATATCGCCTGTGCTGTTGTCGTGTCAAGTGTGCATGGTTGGATTGTCTGGCTGGACAGTGACGCCCATCACTTAACGCCACGCCCCCCTACCGCACCTCGTCCAGCAGCGCGTCCAGAAGCCCGGCCAGTTCCTCCGGCGTGCGGTGCAGCGGCGCAAGCTCCCGTGCGGCCCGGCGCGGGTCGATGGGCACGCCGACCTCTGCGGCGGCGCTGTCCAGCACTCCCCGGATCTTCATCTGGTCGACAGGCGCGTCCTGGCCTGTGCAGCGATCTTCCAGCACCACGAACTTGTCCGCCCCGAACCTGCCCAGAAGTGCAGTTGGCAGCGCCTCGCGCAGTCCGTCGGCAACGCTTAAGAGCAGGGCGTCGGCCTTGTCGTGCCCGTGGCTGGCGTTCACCTGCCGAAGCCGCGCCACGTTCCAGATGGAGAGCCGCGCCGTCTGCCTTCCCCTGGCGCAGTCGCGCAGGGCCTCCTCGGCCTGGGTCAGGAAGCCGTAGCGGTTGCACAGCCCCGTCAGCGGGTCCTGCCCGGCAATCAGGCGCTCCTGTTCCCAGAGTTTCAGGAGCTGCGTGATCAGCAGCAGAAAAGACAGATACGACAGGCTGTGCGAGAGGAAGCTGTAGAAGTGGTAGGAAAAGTGGTCGAAGCGTCTGCCCGCCAGCCAGTCGGTCAACTCAATGGACGTGGCGCAGGCGAACACCGTGATGAGCCCCAGCCGCCAGCCCCCGGCCACCGTGAGCATGATGAGCGGGGTCAGGTACACCACGCTCAGGTTGATCTCGTACCCGGTGGCGTAGTCCAGCCAGGAGATGGCCAGCAGGTAGGCCACGCCCTGGAGCGTGGTTGCGCGCCGGTCGCGCCGCATGGCGATGATCCGGTCGGACCACCAGGATTGGAGGCGGGGTGCTTTCATGGCCTGTTCTCCCTTCCTGGGACCGCTCCGGGATGCCTCGGGAAAAGCGGACCCTTCCCAGGATCCGTCACGATGGATGTCAGATGGCTCGATTCCCCGGTCATGGGTTCCCCCGTTTCGCGTCAGGATAAGCGCGTCCGCGCTCTGAAATCCAGATGATTTTTCAGCACTTGGTTGCAAAGCGGCTGTTTTCGGGGCATCAAACAGCAAACACGGAGAAAAGGACGCGACATGCCCTGGAGTCCCAAGCTGCCCGACAAGCTCTACCAGCGCTCGCTTTTTTCCTGGGTGCTCACCAGCAACCTGAAGCTCCAGGGCATCCTGCTGGCCATCATCGTGGTCACGGTGGCCATCCGGGTGCTGCCCCTGGAGATGCAGAAGAAGATCATCAACGAGGCCATCGGCGAGCAGAAAGTGCAGCTTCTGTTCATGTACTGCTCCTATTACCTGGCCGCCGTGGTCAGCTCCTCTGCCCTCAAGTTCGCCATCAACGCCCTCCAGGCGAAGATCGGCCAGGAAGCCCTGGCCGAGATGCGCAAAAAGCTCTACGCGCACATCCTCACCCTGCCCATCGGCTTTTTTCGCAAGGCCAGCCCCGGCATGATCGTGTCCTCCCTGGTGACCGAAGTGGCCAACGCGGGCGACTTCATCGGGCAGGCCATCGCCGTGCCCGTCACCAACATCCTGACGCTCCTGGCCTTCGCGGGCTACCTGTTCTACCTGAACCCGCTGCTGGCGGGCCTGTCCATGGTGCTCTATCCGCTGGCGCTCATCTTCGTGCCCATGATGCAGAAGCGCTCCAACGACGCCAACCGCGAGCGCGTGGACACAGGCCGCAAGATGTCCACCATGATCGGCGAGGCGGTGTCCGGCATCCACGAGATCCACGGCAACGCGTCCTTCAAGCACGAGAACGCCCGCTTCGCCGACATCACCGACAAGCAGTACAAGGTGCGCCTGCGCTGGACCCTGTGGAAGTTCGCCATCAAGAACTCCAACAACTTCTTCCAGTCCCTGGGGCCGTTCGTGCTGTTTTTGGTGGGCGGCTGGCTGGCCATCCACGGTCGCTTCGACCTGGGCGCGCTGGTGGCGTTTCTCTCGGCCAACGAGAAGCTCTACGACCCCTGGAAGGAGCTCATGGACTTCTACCAGTCCTGGCAGGACGCCAAGGTGAGCTACAACCGGGTGATGGAGTACTTCGCCGAAGACTGCGAGTTCGCGCTGGTGCCCGCCGAGGAGCGCGCGCCCCTGACCCTGCCGGGCAAGATCGACGTGAAGGATTTGGTGATGGAGGCGCCGGGCGGCATCAAGCTCCTGAAGGGCGTGTCCGTGTCGCTGGAGCCTGGGCAGCATCTGGCGCTGGTCGGCTTCTCGGGGTCGGGCAAGTCCACCCTGGCGCTGTGCATCGCCCAGATCTACAAGTATTCCAGCGGGCAATGCCTGTTGGCCGGGCACGAGATCGCCCAGATGGCCAAGTCGGACCTGGCCGAGAACATGGGCTTCGTGCCGCAGCACCCCTTCATCTTCGAGGGCTCCATCAAGGAGAACCTGCTCTATTCGCTGAACGCGCGCCAGGTGTCGCGCGGCGAGGATCCGGCCGCCAACGAGCCGAGCCTGGACGAGCTGATCGAGGTCACCCAGCAGGTGGGCCTGTTCCTGGACGTGTTGCGCTTCGGACTGAACACGGTGTTCCGCAAGGGCAAAAAAGAACATCTGGTCCAGAAGATCATCGCCATCCGCGAGGCCTACTACGAGGACCAGGGCGAGGACCTGAAAAGCCTGGCCGAGTTCTTCGACGAGGGGCGCTACCTGCTCTATTCCTCGGTGGCGGCCAATCTGATCTTCGGCAACCCCAACGACGAATCCTATCTGCCTGAACGCCTGACCGACAACGCGGACTTCAAGGAGTTCCTGGTGCAGGCCGGGCTCGAGCCCATCCTGCTGGGCCTTGGGCGCGAGCTGACGCTTCGCACCGTGGACATTTTGAAGAACGTGCCCGGCGCGGACGCCTCCTTCTTCGAGCAGACCCCCGTGCTCCAGGAGGAGTTCGAGGCCTACTCCCAGCTGGCGGAGCGCCTGGAGCGGGCCGGGGCCGGATTCGACGGTCTGGGCGGCGAGGAGCGGGCCATGCTCCTCAATCTGGCGCTGCGTTTCACGCCGGGACGCCACACCATCGCCGCCCTTCCTGCGACCACGGAGCGCGCGCTGCTGGAGGGCCGGGCCGGATTCATGGCGCGCATCGCCGAGCACGCCCCGGAGAAGGTCACGTTCTATCGGCGCGACAACTACATCCACGCCCAGACCATTCTGGACAACATCCTCTTCGGCAAGCTGAAGACCGAGAGCACCAAGGTGCTGGACCGGGTGAACAAGTCCATCATCCGCCTGCTCATCCAACAGGACATGCTGGAGCGCATCGTGGAGTTGGGGCTGGAGTTCCAGGTGGGCACCCACGGCGACCGCCTCTCCGGCGGGCAGCGCCAGAAAGTGGCCCTGGCCAGGGCCTTCCTGAAGGAACCTCCGCTGCTGCTGCTGGACGAGGCCACCGCCGCCCTGGACAACGCCTCCCAGACCCGAATCCAGAACCTGCTGGACTCCAAGTGGAAGGGCCGTTCCACGGTGATCGCCGTGGTGCACAGGCTGGACACAATCAAGGGCTACGACAAGATCGCGGTCATGAAGGCCGGACAGATCGTGGAAACCGGTTCCTATCAGGAACTCATCGACAGGAAGGGGATGCTCTATGAGCTCGTCCACGGAACAAAATCAAACGCCTAACGCCTGCGGATACGACAGCTTCCTGGACATCATCAGGGGCCTGCCCATCTACTCCAGGGTGCCCCTGGACGTGAGCAAGGTGCTGGCCTACCTCTGCACCTCAGAGACGTTTGCTCCCGGTGATTGCCTGTTGCGCCAGGGCGAGCATGCCGAGGCCTTCCATTACCTGACCTGCGGGCGCGTGGAAGTCAGCAGGCAGGACAACGGCAGGGACGTGGTCATAAAGACCCTGGGGCAGGGTGACACTCTGGGCGGGCTGGCCCTTGTGCTGGGCGGCAGGAGCCTGTTCACCGTGCGCGCCGTGGAGGAGACCACGGCCATGACGCTTACCCGCGAGAAGTTCCTGAAGACCGTGCAGCGCTTCCCGCAGGTGGAACCGGCCATGCTCCAGTCCCTGGCAGAGCACGTGCTGGCCTGGGAGGAACGCTTCCTGGCCCGCCACCCCGAGGAGTTCGTCGCCATGGGGCAGGACTTCGGTCTCACCCTGTTTTGATCAGGCGCGGATTGCCGCGCGTCTTGTGCGGCGTCCCGTTTTCCCGCTGTCTGGGCCTGTCGGCGCAAGGCGTCCATTGAGGGCCGGGAAGGGCCAATGCACGAGGTTTGACACGGAGCTTTATCCCGGCTACGTCCTCCAAAATTGCGCGGGAGCCCTTGATGCAAGACCCCCATGTCCTTTTTGAAGAGTACGCCGCCAAGTCGCGGCTGAAGATGACTCCTCAGCGGCGCCACATCCTGGACGTCTTCCTGGAGCAGCAGGGCCACATGACCTCCGAGGAACTCTACGAGCGGGTCAAGGCCTCCTACAAGTCCATCGGGCAGGCCACAGTGTACCGCACCCTGAAGCTGCTCTCCGGCTCCGGCATCGCCAAGGAAGTGGACTTCGGCGACGGCGTCACCCGCTACGAGCGCCAGCACGGCGACGACCACCACGACCATCTGATCTGCGAGAACTGCGGCAAGAACGTGGAAGTGCTGGACGAGACCATCGAAAAGCTCCAGGCCGAGGTGGCCGCCCGCCACGGCTACAAGCTCACCCGGCACAAGATGTACCTGTACGGAATCTGTCCGGAGTGCGGGAAGGGGTAAGAAAAGAGAATATGCCTCCGGCGGCCAAAGGAACTTCGTTCCTTTGGAATCCTGTACCGCTTCGCGTAGAGAGCGAGAGAAAATATAAGGGCCGACGCTGATGCGTCGGCCCTTTTGTTGTCGGAGAGAGGGCTTTTTGAAAAACATGAATATGTTTTTTTAAAATATAAACAATGGTTCTCTTATGTTAGCACCATGACTCGTCTGAGTCCATAATGAGGGCGCTCCTCGATTCCTAAAGCACCCGCAGATGCACGGGCTCTGCCTTCACGAAGGGAAAGGCCTTGATTTTCTCGAGAGCGGCGTCCACGTCGCGCTGTCTGGCGTGGTGGGTCATGAACACGATGGGCACCACGGACTCGTCTTGCGTGTCCGGGGCAACCTTCTGCACGGCCTGGTAGATGGAGATGCCCACATCCCCCAGGGCCTTGGCCAGCGCGGCCAGCACGCCGGGCTTGTCCTCCACGGTGAACCGGAAGTAGCGGCGGCTGGTCTCTTCCTCGGGGGGGAGGGTCTGCGCGGGCGGCAGCACCTTCTCGGGGAAGCCCGTGTTGTTGGGGGCCGCGCCGTCGCGCGCCAGGGCCATGATGTCGGCCAGCACCGCGCTGCCCGTGGGGCGTCCGCCCGCTCCCTGTCCGTAGAGCATCACCGCGCCCACGGCGTCGCCCACGATGCGCACGGCGTTGAACGCCCCGTGCACCTGGGCCAGCAGGTAGCTCTTGGACAGGAGCATGGGGTGCACCCCGGCCATGATCTTGCCGTCGATGTCCTTGGCCTGGCCGATCAGCTTCACCTCGCAGCCGAACTCATGCGCGAAGGCGATGTCCAGCGGCGTGACGTGGGTGATGCCGGTCACCGGCAGGGCGCTGAGCGGGTAATCCTGTCCGTAGGCCAGGCGGATAAGCACGACGAGCTTGTGGGCCGCGTCGAAGCCTTCCACGTCCAGGGTGGGGTCGGCCTCGGCGAAGCCTTTCTTCTGGGCCTTCTTGAGGGCGTCCCCGTAGGAGAGGCCCTTGCAGGTCATGCGCGAGAGGATGAAGTTGGACGTGCCGTTCAGGATGCCGGTGACGGCCATGATCCTGTTGCCCGCCAGGGACTCCTTGAGGGTCTGCACCACGGGGATGCCCCCGCACACGCTGGCCTCGTAGTACAGGCCAACGCCCTTCTGCGCGGCCAGGGCGAAGAGCTCCTCGCCCTTTTCCGCCAGCAGGTGCTTGTTGGCCGTGACCACGTGCTTGCCCGAGGCCAGGGCCAGGCGGATCAGGTCGTAGGCGGTGGTCAGGCCGCCCATGAGCTCCACCACGATGTCCACGTCCTCGGCGGCGGCCAGTTCCAGCGGGTCGGCCACGAAGCGCGCCCCGGCGGGCAGGGGGGTGGGGCGCACCTTGGACGGGTCGCGCACGGCCATGGCCGTCACCGCCACGGGGCGGCCCAGGCGGCGCTCGATCCACTCGGCGCTGTCGGCCAGGATGGAGGCGAGGCCCTGTCCTACCGTGCCGAATCCGGCCAGACCCAGGCGGACGGGCTGTGCGGCAAGGGCGGCGCTCACGCGCCCCCCGACAGGGCTTTCTTGATGCCGCGCACTGCCTGGTTGATGCGGTGGCGGTTCTCCACAAGGGCGAAGCGCACGTGGTCGTCGCCGAAGTGGCCGAAGCCCAGGCCCGGCGACACGGCCACATGGCCTTCCTTCAGCAGCAGCTTGGCGAACTCCACGGAGCCCATCTTGCGGAACTCCTCGGGTATCTGCGCCCACACGAACATGGTGGCCTTGGGCGGCGGAACGTCCCAGCCCGCGCGGTGCAACCCCTCGATCAGGGCGTCACGGCGGTCCTGGTAGATGTCGCAGATTTCCTTCACGCACTCCTGGGGGCCGTTCAGGGCCACGGCTGCGGCGATCTGGATGGGCTGGAAGATGCCGTAGTCCAGGTAGCTCTTGATGCGCGTCAGGGCGTAGACCATGTCCGGGTTGCCGCAGCAGAAGCCCACGCGCCAGCCCGCCATGGAGTAGCTCTTGGAGAGCGAGTAGAACTCCACGCCAACGTCTTTCGCGCCCTTGGCCTGCAGGAAACTGGGCGCCTTGTAGCCGTCGAAGCACAGGTCCGCGTAGGCGAAGTCGTGGATGACCAGCATGTCGTGCTCTTTGCAGAACTCGACGATGCGCTCGAAGAAGGCGATGTCCACGATTTCGGCGGTGGGGTTCTGGGGATAGCTTATGATGAGGAGCTTGGGCTGGGGCCAGGTCTGCTTGGTGGCGTTCAGCAGGTCCTCGAAGAAGTCGCGGCCTTTGCCCAGGGGGATGCGGCGCACGTCCGCGCCGGAGATCACCGAGGCGTAGGGATGGATCGGATAAGCCGGGTCCGTGGCGAAGACCACGTCGCCGGGCTGGAGCATCACCAGCGCCAGGTGGGCCAGACCCTCTTTCGCGCCCATGGTGACCACCACTTCGCGGTCGGCGTCCAGCTCCACGCCGTAGTTGCGCAGGTACCAGTTGGCCATGGCCAGGCGAAGGCCGGGGATGCCCTTGGATGCGGAATAGCGGTGGTTGACGCCTTTCTGCGATGCCTCGATGAGCTTGTCCACGATGTGCTTGGGGGTGGGGATGTCCGGGTTACCCATTCCCAGGTCCACGATGTCCACGCCCTGGCGGCGCATCTGCATCTTGAGTTCGGTGACGACGGCAAAGACGTAAGGGGGCAGGCGCTCCATGCGCGCGAACTTGTGCATCGCGAACAGCTCCTTATATGGTAGGTGAATTCGGGAAATGTAACGAGGCCGGGCCTTGGTGTCAAAGGGGCAGATGGGTTGGATATCAAGATGGCGCAATGGATAACGATGGTTCCGGTGGGGTCTGGGGTGGCTGCGGAAAAGGCTCAGGATGGTCCGGTTAGCGGAACGATGCAGGCGGAGGACCTGGTCGCGTCAGCCAGTCCTTCCGTCCGTGTGGAAGGGGGTATTTTGATCCTTGACCATGGCGTGTGTTGCAGTTATGAGCAATGGTTCGCGGAGAGGTGGCCGAGCTGGCCGAAGGCGCTCCCCTGCTAAGGGAGTATACTGGCAAAACCGGTATCGCGGGTTCGAATCCCGCCCTCTCCGCCATATTTTGCAAGAAAAAGCCCCGGACGTTCACGTCCGGGGCTTTTTCTTGCCGGGCCGTCCTGGCAGTTCATCGTTCGCAGGTCTGTGCCGGGGCGGTTTTCCTCTTGGCGATTCGCATCACCACCTGCCGGAACTCCTCTGCGTCGATGGGCTTTGAGATGTAGTCGTCCATTCCGGCGGCCAGCAGGCGCTCCCGGTCGCCCCGGAGGGCGTAGGCGGTCAGGGCCACGATGGGCACGTGCGGGTCGCATGTCTGCCCCGAGCGTATCAGCGCCGTGGCCTCTTCGCCGCCCATCTCCGGCATGAGGACGTCCATGAGCACCAAGTCGAACCCTCCGTCCTTCAGCTTCTCGATGGCCTGTCGGCCATCCTCCACCGCAGTGACCTGATGCCCCCAGCTCTCCAGGACGCAGGTGGCGAACAGACTGTTCACCTGATTGTCTTCCGCGAGGAGGATGTTGAGCGCAGGGGTGGAATCCTGGTCCTGGGGCGCGGGTGTTTCGTCCCTGGGGACCGGTTCGACCCGCCCGAACTCGGCCTCGAAGGAGAAGACGCTGCCCTTGCCGGGTTCGCTCTCAGCCCAGATGGAGCCGCCCATCATGCCCACCAGCGCTTTGGATATGGCCAGGCCCAGGCCGGTGCCGCCGTATTTGATGTGCGCGGATGACGTGATCTGTTCGAAGTTGTTGAAAATGGAAGGAAGCTTGTCGGGGGGGATGCCTATGCCCTCGTCCTCGATGACGAACAGCAGCCTGGTGTTTTCCGCATCCTCCGGTCCGGTCCGGGTGACGGTCATGGTCACGTGGCCCTTGGGGGTAAATTTCACGGCGTTGCCGACCACGTTGGTGAGTATCTGGCGGAGCCGTCCGGCATCCCCCACGACCCAGTCAGGCACTTCGGGCCCGGTGCGTACGGTGATGGAAACCCCCTTGTCCTGTGCGAGGATCTTCATGGGCGTCAGTGTGGATTCGATCACCGTGCCCAGGTCGAAAGGCTCCTCCGCCAGGGTCACCTTGCCTGCCTCAATCTTGGAAATGTCCAGGATGTCGTTGATTATTTCCAGGAGTGACAACCCCGATTGCATGGCCAGTCGCAGGAACTCCGCGACGTCTTCCGGCAGGTCCCGCTTCAGGGCCAGCTGCGTCATGCCCAGGATGCCGTTCATGGGGGTCCTGATCTCGTGGCTCATGTTGGCCAGGAAGTCGCTCTTGGCCCGGTTGGCCTTTTCCGCCTCCTCCTTGGCCTGGCGCAGGTCCATCTCCAGATGCTTGAGTTCCGTGATGTCCCGGGCGATCTCCATGACGGAATGAACCTGCCCGCCCCTGGAGAACTCGGGGGTGAAGCGGGTGTGGAAATACCTCCGGCCATCCATCGTGTCGTATTCCCACTCCAGCATGTAGTCCGCGTGGGTGGAAAACACCTCGTCGACGGCCAGTTCAAGGCGTTCGCGCAGTTCCAGGGGCATCATGGAGCCGATTTGCTTGCCCATGAGCTGGGAGGGCGAGGCTCCCTTGAGCCCGGCGATGGCCGGGTTGGCGTAGATGTACCGGCGCTCCCTGTCGTATCTTGCGATGATGTCCGGGGCGTTTTCGGCCAGGGCGCGGAACTCCTGCTCGCGCTGGTGGATTTCCTCCGCGCGCTGCTGAGCCTCCTCCCGGGACTGGAGCAGTGAGTCCTCCAGGCGTTTGCGCTCGGTGATGTCCTCGCTGAAGATGATGATGCCGCCCGACTCCCCCGTGGCCGTGTTCCAGGGGTGGATTTCCCAACGTATCCAGAGTTCAGTTCCGTTGGGCCGTTCGAAGCGCTCGGCTTCGGCCTGTTCCACCGCCCCGGCCAAACATCTGCGATGAATCTCCCTCCACCGTTCCGGGAGTTCGGGGAACACCTCGTAGTGGCTGCGCCCCAGGATGTCGGCCGAGTCGAGGTGGTAGTCCGTCAGCCAGCGATTGCTTGCCGCAAGGTATTCCATGTTGGTGTTGAACATGGCGATCGCCGCCGGGGCGTGCCGCACGAACAAATGGAGGCGTTCCTCGTTAACGCGCAACTCCTCGTTGAGGCGATTGCGTTCGCTCTCCGCCGCAAACAGGGCGGTGAACACATCGAACATGGACACGCCTTCCCGCTGGGCCTCCTGCCTGGCGACGAGCACCGCGACGAGGAGGTAGAACGCCCCCAGATATTGCGAGGACCTGGCGAGCCAGTTGAGCAGGCTGCCATACGACGTCTGGAAGAAGATGCCCGCTATGCCAAGTGCGAAAAGAGCCAGCGACAGGGAATACCAGTACAGAAAGGGAATCTTCAGGCTCAGGTGCGTCAGCATCAGGATGGATGCCGAGATGGACATGAAAATCATGGAGCACAGCAGGACAACGGCGCGAATCGGGGTCGGCCCCGCGCCTTGGACGAAAAAGACGGGGTAATGGCCATGGTACGCGGCTGCGGCGATCAGGGCGGCAAGCCCGGCAACGCAGCAGTAAGCCATGATGATCGTGAAGGTTCTATGTCGCTGCGCGCTGGGGGAATGGCGCATGCTCGTCACGAAGAAGCTGCTGGCCAGCAAAAGAACTGAAGCCGCAAATATTGTGGAGTTGTGTACTGCGACAGTGAAGTTGACGTTGCGTATCGGGTCGACGTTGATCCAGTAGCTGGTGATTATGGAGCCGGTTCCGTAGCACGCCAAGCCGCTGCCGAGGAGCATTATGCTGGACAGGCCGGTGTTGATGTAGGCCCGGGCGGATATGAACGAGATGCTCAGTGGGATGGCGGCCTGGAATATGAACGTGAGAAACGACGAGAGCTTTGGATATATGTAAAGATCTTGCGGATTGGAAATGACGAGCTGCGGCAGCGCAAAGACAATCACTGCGATGGGCAACAGGCCAAGCGTTTCAAGTCGCATGATCTTAGAAAGGTTAAATTTATTCATGAATCCTATCCTGTGCGGGTTGCGCATGGCCGGGGTCGAGTGCAATTGGCCGGGTCCGGGTTGTCCGCCTGCTTGAAGCAGGGTGCGTGCAACTCGTCACAATCCGCTGCAGCCGTCTCCGTCGAAATTTAAAAATGAGTACATCAATCCTGCAAGCATGTGCAACGCTTTGTGACCAAATAGATGAACGAGGGGAATGCTCAAGGCGAGAGTTGTGACTTTCCGGCTTCTGCAAGCTGCGTCTGCCGCAAAAGAGATTGCCGGGACCGCCCGTGGGGGAAGGCGGCCCCGGCGACGGCTTGGGAGGTCCGTCCCTATGCGCAACAAATATGAGTGGAAGCCCCGGGGACGCCGGACACATTGATAGAATCCGGTCGCCAACGTCTGACGGCAGACCGGATGACCGCGTCGGTCCCGGACGGCGGATTGCTGCGGGGCAATCCGCCGTCCGTTATCAAGGCCGGAGAATCATTTTCCTGCCAGCAGCCCGCTCCAGGGATGCCCGGCCAGGGGGGAGAAGCCTTCCTTGCGGGCCGCCTCCTCCAGGGCGCTCATGGCCAGGGCGGTCACGTCGGGGTCGGGCGTCTCGGCCAGTTCCCCGGCGTCCAGGCAGAGCAGGAAGCTCTTGCAGCGGCGGCAGGCGTCCACGCGCTCGAAGGGCCGGGCGGGGTCCCGCAGCACGGCCAGCTCGTCGGGCTCTTCGCACCCGCAGCCGGGGCAGGAGACGCGCTTGTGCGTCCACTCGGAGGAGCAGCAGGAGCAGCGCAGGTAGCGGCGGCCGCCGTGGGCCTGGATGAACTCCGAGGGGTCCCAGGTCCGGCGCATCACGCTCATGTTGGGAGGCCCGCCGCACACCGGGCAGGCAGAGTGCTGCCAGGGCAGCTCGGCCACCAGGGCCAGCAGATCCACGGCCTGGCGCTCCACGAAGGGGCGCACCATCTCGGCGGCGGCGAAATGAAGGGCCTGGGGGCTGACGCCGGGCAGCTCGTCAATCTCGCCGAACTCGCCGAATCCGGCCAGGGCCAGCTGCTGCAGGGTGATGGCCCCGCTCTTAAGGGCCGCGCCAAGGGCGGTAAGTTCGGGCGCCAGGGCCGGGAAGCAGCGGGCCATGACCGGCAGCAGCGCTGCGGCGGCCTGGGGCAGATGTTCGCTCATGTCCTGGAAGCCGCTGTCGGCCAGCACGAACGCGCCCTGGCTGAAGCGGTCGGGATCGATGGCGGGCGGGTAGCCGACCCAGCCGGGAGCGGACTCACGCAGGCGGGCGCGCTCCACCAGCAACGGGCCAAAAGCTCCCAACAGTCCGACAAGGGCCGGGATTGCCGCTTCGGCGCTGGCCAGGGCGGCTTCAATTCCCTGCGGGGCCGCAAATACCGCTTGTGACCTGGTCTGCATGTGCGATTCACTCCTTGAAGTCTGGAAATACAGAAACGAATGAGGCTTTTACAAGGCCGCCAGGCGTCCGGGACGCCGGGCGGCCCCTTGGTTCGTGTTTTCAGCTCGCGTCGCGCACTAGCCCTGCATGCTCTGCACGATCTTGCGCAGCGGGGCGATAGCCTCGGCCAGCAGGCTCTTGCGGGTCATCAGGGTATCAGAAGCGTCGGCCACGGCGAACTTGTGGTACTTGGCGGGCGTGTCGGCCACCAGATAGATCACCGAAACGTCGTCCTTGTTCAGGAGCGACGCCTTGGGGAAGTCCTTCTTCACGGCTTCCAGACGCTCACCGGCCTGCTTGAGGATGTCGGCGCGTTCGCCGAAGCTCATGGCCCCCATGGCGCAGCTTTTCACGCACATGGGCAGCAGGTTGGCCTGCACGCGGTCGATGCACATGTCGCATTTGACGATCTGCTTGGTCTTGGGGTCCTGCCTGGGGATGTCGTAGGGGCAGGAATCCTTGATGGTCTTGAAGTCTTCCTTGGCGGTCTTGTCCGTGTAGAGGATCGCTCCGGTGGCCTTGTCCTGGATGATGGCCCCTTCCACCGTGGAGACGTTCTTGCACGGCGCGTCCACGCAATGGCGGCAGGCGTCCGGGAAGAAGTACCACTGGACGGTGTCGCCATCCAGATGCTCGCTGAAGCGCACCAGCTTGAAGTTGTAGTGCGTCAGGTCGGGCGGGTTCTGGTGTGTTCCGAGCTGTTTGGTGGGAATGGCCGGGAAGTTCTTCCACTCCTTGCAGCCCACCTGGCAGCCCCGGCAGGCGGTGCAGCGCGTGGTGTCTATGAGTATTGCCTTGGGCATGGTCTCGCTCCTTGTCATCTTCGGGATAGCCTTCGGTCTGTGACCGGCCTCGTTGTTTGACGGGCGGGCGCGCTGGTCAGCATGGGCGCGCCCGCCCGTTGGCCTGTCGTTGCCCGGCTACAGTTCTGTCACCTTGTCGGCCTTGCGCAGGTTCACGAGGCAGGCCTTGTACTCCGGAATGGTGGTGTTGGGATCACCAACCGAGGTGGTCAGCCTGTTCACTGCGTCGCCGCATTTGGGCTTGGTCCAGCCGAAGGCGAAGGGCATGCCCACCAGATGCACGGTCTTGCCCATGACGGTGAAGGGGCGGATACGCACCGTGACCATGGCCACGGCCTCCACCCTGCCGCGCAGGCTCTCCACGATGACCACGTCGCCGTTCTTGACGCCCTTTTCCTGGGCCAGCTGCGGGCTCATCTCCACGTACTGCTGCGGTTCGGCTTCCAGCAGGGCCGGGCCGTTGCGGGTCTCGGAGCCGGAACACCAGTGCTCGGTCATGCAGTAGGTGGTCAGCACGATGGGGAAGCGGGGGTCGCCGTTGGCGCAGAGCTTGTCGAACTCGCTGCCGCTGACGGTCTTCATGCAGGGGTTGTTCATCTGGCCCGAGAACGGGTTCTTGGTGAGCGGGGTCTCCGCCGGTTCGTAGTGCTCGGGCAGGGGCCCGTCCTCACGGCCGGGGCCGTAGAGCTGTCCGTGGCCGTCCGTGCACATGATGAAGGGGTACTTGCCGCCTTCCATGGCCATGGGCGCGGCGGGGCCGTCGGGCACGTCGCCCACCCACTTGCCGTCCTGCCAGGCGATGACCGCCTTCTCTGGGTTGTAGGGGACGCCGTTCATATCGACCGAGGCGCGGTTGTAGAGCACCCGGCGGTTCATGGGCCAGGCCCAGGCGAACTTGGGATACAGGTGTATCTTGGCCTGCATTGGGGTCTGGGTCAGGTCGCGGCGCTTGGCCAAGTTGCCCTCGGCCTCGGTGTAGCCGCCGCAGTACAGCCAGTTCAGGCTTGAGGTGGAACCGTCAACCTGAAGGTTGGCGAAGCCGGGAACCAGCTGGCCCTTCTTGTATTCCTTGTCGCCGATCTTGGTGTCTTTGGTGAAGTAGCCGTTGATCTTCTTGGTTATTTCTTCGGCAACGAACTTCTCGGGCAGCTCGTGCTTGAGGATCTGGTCGGACAGCGGGCCCTTCTTGGTCTTGTCCTGGGCATAGAGCTTGCGCACGCGCCCCATGATCTGCACGAACATGTCGCCCATGCTGCGGCTCTGGCCCAGGGGCTCGATGGCCTTGTAGTGCCACATGTGCCAGCGGCCGGAGTTGGAGATGGTGCCTTCCTTTTCCGCCCGGTAGGCCGAGGGGAGCAGGAAGATTTCAGTCTTGCACTTCTTGGGATCGGCCCCAGGCCTGCGCCAGTTGTCGGTGGTCTCGTTGTGGAACACCTCGCCAACCACCAGCCAGTCCAGATTGTCAACGGCCTTGCGGACCTTGTTGGAGTTGGGGAAGCTCTGGCAGGGGTTGTGCCCGAAGATGAAGCCGCCCTTTATCTTGCCCTGGTACATGCGGTCGAACAGGAACAGGTGCGAGCAGTCCATGCCGGGATCGAGCTTCGGCAACAGCGAGTAGCAGAAGTCGTTTTCCTTGGTGGCATTGTCGCCGAACCAGCCCTTGAGCAGGCTGGTCACGTATTTGGGCCGGTTGCTCCACCAGTTCACGCTCTTGGGGTCTGCGGTAACCGGGGTGTTGGCCAACATGTACTCGTCAAGGGTCTTCCAGGTGGCGATGGGGGCGTTGTGGTAGCCGGGGATGTAGCCGTAGAGCAGGGCGTGGTCCGTGGAGCCCTGCACGTTGGGCTCGCCGCGCAGGGCGTTGATGCCGCCGCCCGCCACGCCGAAGTTGCCCAGGAGCAGCTGCACGATGCCCGCCAGACGGATGTTCTGCACGCCCACGGTGTGCTGGGTCCATCCCAGCGCGTAGAGGATGGTACCGGCCTTGTCGGGCTTGCCGGTGGCGGCGAAGGCATCGTAGACCTTGACCAGATTCTCTTTGGACACGCCGGTTACCTGGGACACGGTGTCCAGGTTGTAGCGCTCGTAGTGTTTGGCCAGCACGTTGAGGACGCAGCGGGGATGGGCCAGTGTCGGGTCGCGCTTGACAACCCCCTTTTCGTCCTTCTCGAAGGCCCACTGGCTCTTGTCGTACTTCTTCTTGTCCTTGTCGAAGCCGGAGAACAGGCCGTCATTGAAGGAATACTTCTCGCCCACCAGGAAGGTGGCGTTGGTGTAGTTCATCACGTAGTCGTTGAAGTACAGCTTGTTGTCCAGGATGTACTTGCACATGCCGCCCATGAAGGCGATGTCCGTGCCGCTGCGAAGGGGAACGTGGAAGGTGCTGCGGGCTGAAGTGCGCGAGAACTTGGGGTCAACGTGAATGACCGTCGCGCCTTTTTCCTTGGCCTTGAGCACCCAGCGGAAGGAGATGGGGTGGTGCTCGGCCGCGTTACTGCCGATAATGAACACCGCATCGGCGTTGCCGATGTCAGTGTAGTGGTTCGTCATCGCTCCGCGTCCAACCGACTCTGCCAGAGCCGGCACAGTGGGGCTGTGTCAGACCCGCGCCTGGTGGTCCATATGGACGATACCCAGGCTGCGTAAAGATTGGTGAGCGACGGCGCACTCTTCGTTGGACATCTGGGAGGAGCCCAGACAGAAGCCGGATTCCCAGCGGTTGACCTCAAGGCCGTCCTTGTTCTTCAGGACGAAGTCCTTGTCGCGGGTCTCCTTGACCTTCTTGGCGATGCGGTCGAGCATCCAGTTCCAGTCTTTCTCCACCCACTTGTCGCTGCCGGGGGCGCGGTACAGGGGCTTGGTGAGCCTGTTCTCGCTCACGTGCAGGGAGCGCAGGGCCGCGCCCTTGGCGCACAGGCCGCCCGCGCTGATGGGGTAGTCCGGGTCGCCCTCGATGTTGACGATCTTGCCGTCTTTTACGTGGACCAGCGTGTTGCAGCCGCAGGAACAGAACGGGCAGATGGAGATGACTTCCTTGCTGCCCTCGATCTTGAGCCCGGCGGCATACGCCTGCGCGGGGGTCAGATCGATGCCCAGCTGGGTCAGGGTCAGGCAGGCTGCCCCGGCTCCAGCAAATTTGATGAACCCTCGCCTCGATACTCTCATGAACGCCTCCTTGAAGAGTAGCAGTTCCACCCATGAAGTTCCTGGGTCCGGCCCCGATTTGCCGCCCACTTTGGATTATGTCAAAACAGACACAACTCTGTGTGTCAAATTTTTATTCAATCATTTTAATGTGTTTGATTTAGCACGATTGATGGTTCTGATGGGTAGGGTTGGTATATCCGATATTGCCGCGCCGGGCTTTTGCCCGGATACGCGCGTGGATTCTTCGGTTGGCGGCGATGAGGCGTCTTGAGGGTAAAGAGGCTTGCGTTCGATTTGACACCGATTCGTCGCATCGACGAAAATTAAACAAAATGTGTGTCAGGGGAGGCAGGCAGGGAAGGGGGCGCGAAAATGCCGCAGCCCGCTCCTGGATGACGGGGAATCAGGGCGGGCTGCGGAAATGCGCGCCTATGCGCGCTCATATCCCGGGCGGGTGAAGTCCGGGCCGGATTCAGATCATGAGGGCTTCCTGCCGAAGCGGATGGCGTCCTGGGGGCAGGACCCGGCGCAGTCGCCGCAGTTGGTGCAGTTCTTCTCGGCGGGCCGGGTGCCCATCTCGCACACGCGCAGGCACTTGTCGCAGCCGTTGCAGGCGCTGGTCATGAAAAATCCGAACAGGGAGAAGCGCTTCAGCATCTCCAGCGCCCCGCCGGTGGGGCAGGCGAAGCGGCACCAGAAGTTGGCCACCACCAGCCCCAGGGCCACAAGCCCGAGCACCGTAAACGTGCGCACCAGCCAGAAGAGGTCGGCGTGCTCGAAGGTCAGGCGCACGGCCCCGAAGAACTCGCCCACCCGGATGGGGATGTTGGTGCGCGGCTGCCCCATGGCCAGCCACACGTACAGGCAGCCCGCCGCCGCCAGGAGAGCTCCCCAGGGCGCGACGCGGGTGAACAGGTTGCGCGTGCGCAGTTTTAACGGCGCGAGCTTGCCGAGCATCTGGTTGGCAAGCCCGCCGGGGCAGGCCCAGCCGCAGAAGGCCCGGCCAACCAGCAGCGCCGAGAGCGGCAAGAGCAGCCAGAACCCCCAGAACATGGTCAGCAGCCTGCCGTGGCAGGTGATCACCGGGCAGTTCTGGCAGCTGACGTAGGGCACGATGAACGGGCAGCGGAAGACGCCGTAGAAGGACCATTGGCCAAGCACGGCCAGCATGCCCAACTGGGTGAGCCTGCGCCAGACCGAGAGGCGTATCTTGGCCAGGGCGGACGAGGGCGCGGCAGCGGCGAGGGTGTTCTCAGGCATCCTTGACCCCCAGCTTCTCCACCAGGGCCATGCCCTTGTCGGAGATGGCCGGGATGAATCCGGCCCGTTCAAAGAAGGCCTGCCCCTCGGGGGAGGTCAGGAACTCCGCATAGTCGCCCGCCAGCTTGGGGTCCTTGGCGTGCTTCATCACGCCCACGGTGAAGGTCAGGGGCGGCGGCGGAAACAGGGCCTCGGGGAACTCCACCACGTCCACCCTGCCGGAGAACTGGGGGATGCGCGTGACGCGCAGCTCCACGATGGACACGTCGCCCTTGCCGGAGATCACGTCATCCATGGTGCGCTGCACGCAGGAGCCGAGCGTCACGCAGTTCTTCATCACCGCGTCGTGGATGCCGGCCTTCTTGAGCACATTGATGGCCGCCGCGCCGCCGGGGGGCGAGGCTTCGGGCGCGAGCACCACCTTGACGCCGGGGCGGGCCATGTCCTCGATCTTCTCGATGCGGGCCGGGTTGCCCTTGGGGGTGACCATGACATAGCTGGTGAAGCACAGGGGCTTGAAGGAGGTCATCTTGCCGGACTGGCGCAGCTTCTTGGCCAGGTCCAGCACGCGGCCCGCGAAGACCTCGGTGGTGGAGCTGCCCAGGAGCGACTTGCCCAGCGCCGCCGCGAAGGCCCCGGTGTAGCTCACGCGCACGCCGGTGCGGCTCTCGAAGAGCTCGTTTGCCGGGTTCATGGCCTCGGCCAGCCCGCCGCAGGACCATACCTGCAAGAGATTCTGGGAGTATGCGGCCGCGCGGGCCTGGGGCAGCGGCGCGCCGAGCCCGGCCAGGGCCACCGCTGATCCGGCCATGGTCTTCAGGAAGTTTCTGCGGCAGTTCGTGCCGTCCGCGTTGTTCATTGCCCGCTCCTGGTGATGAATCGAAAGGAATGTCGGCAGGATGGCGGCGGGACGACCGCCGGGCCTGCGAGGTCGGCGGGAGGCTATATTGGGCTAGTCGATGTGTACAATAGATAATGTCGATGGTCTTTGCCTCTGCATATAAGGCAATAGGGGGGATTTGCATGCCGATGTGCGGGACGGAAGCTGGCCAAGGCGGTCAGGAAGCAGTCGACGGGGCGCGCCAAGGAAGATAGAAGCTCCCCGACAGCCGACAGCCGACAGCCGACAGCCGACAGCCGACAGCCGACAGCCGACAGCCGACAGCCGACAGCCGACAGCCGACAGCCCTGTCCGTCGGCATGCATTCAGGAGCCGCACATGAATGGAACGCAGCGTAAGGACATCCGCCCCGGCCTTCGGGTGCTGATCGTGCTCAAGAAGGACCAGCGCACCGGCAAGACCACCGAGGGCGTGGTCAAGGACATCCTCACCTCGGCGGCGGTGCATACGCGCGGGATCAAGGTGCGCCTGGCAAGCGGCGACGTTGGCCGGGTGCGCCAGATTCTGGGCTGAGTGCGCCCGACACCATCACATCGCGCCCAGGCGCGGGAGACTCAATGCATATTCTGGTCGATGCCGACGCGCTGCCCGGCCCCATCCGGGAGATCCTGTTCCGGGCGGCCCAGCGCCTTCGCCTGCGCCTGACCCTGGTGGCCAACAAGATACTTCAGGTTCCCGGCTCGGAGTACATCAGCACCATCCGGGTGGGGCAGGGGTTCGACGTGGTGGACGAGGCCATCGTGGAGATGGTGGAGGCGGGGGATCTGGTGATCACGGCAGACATCCCCCTGGCCGCCAAGGTGATCGAGAAGGACGCCCACGCCCTGAATCCCAGGGGGGAGCTCTACACCAAGGACACCATCCAGAGCCGCCTGACCATGCGCAACCTTCTGAGCGAGTTGCGCAGCGCCGGGGTGAACACGGGCGGGCCGCCGCCGCTCAGCCAGCGCGACCGGCAGGCCTTCGCCAACAGCCTGGATATCTTTCTGACCAGCCGGGGGCTGCGCTAGCAGCCTGTTGAAAATCATCGCAGGCTGCGTTGCCTGGAAAAAGCCAAACCCTCACGTATGTTCAATTCGCATCAGGATTGGCTTCTTCCTGCGCCTTGCCAGTGCGTTTGTTGAACAGGGTGCAAAAATCGACGTCTCAAAAGCCTGCCAGTCGCCTTTGGCGCACTGCTTCAGTGTCGCATCCCCACTGCAAAGCCAACTCTCCACGCAGACCCATACGGGATTCCAAAGGGGCTCGCCCCTTTGGCCGCCGGAGGCTTTCTTGTGCGAAAACAACCAATAATTACAGAATGTTCCTGCTCATGCGCCCTAGCGCCGGGCCTTGGACAGCCGCTCGTTGATGCTGTCCTGAAGCTCCCCCAACGTATCCAGGCAGCTGGCGGCCACCATGCGCTTGCGCTCCATGGACAGCGCCAGCGACTTCACGTCCGAGTTGATGCGCGACAGCGCGATGATCTTCGCGTTCACGGCCATGAACTCCCCGAACACGGCGCGGGCTTCTGCCAGGTCGGCCTTGGCGGAACCCGGCGCAGCGGACTGGGCGGCGTCCAGCGCGGCGCGCGTCTGGGCGGCGGCTGCGGCGATGCGGGCCTCCAGGGCGTCCATGTTCGCATCGACGGATTCAGCGATGTGAGGGGCCTGCAGCCCGAGAACGGTGGCCGCTCCGGCATAGGCCTTGAAGCACTGCACGGGCAGGAACTGCGAGCCCGTCGCCCCTTGTGGGCCACGGAACATGGCCGATTCGAGCGATTTCTGGAACGAGAGGAGCAGGTCCAGCCCGCGGGTGGCCGAGAGCCGCGCGGCCTGGTCGTTGGTCTTTTGCACCGCAAGTTCCAGCAACACGGCGTCGATGGTGCGAAATTCCGTCCAGGCCTTGCTGAACTGCGCCAGCAGCTCGGTCTGGGGCGCGATGTCGTCTCGCCGGGAGATGGCTTCGAGCTCCACGCGCCCTTTTTCCACAGCGTCGGAGGCCTTGCGGGCCTTGTCCGCGAAGTCGCCTGCGGCCTGGACCGTTCCCGCCAGGAGCACGTTCTTCTCCGCCTCCACCGCCGTAAGCAGGTCGATGCGCATCTGGGCAACCACCTGGCCCTTTCGCACCTGCGTGGCCAGCAGCTCCTCCACGCGCAGGCCCTGCCGACTGCCTCCCACGAAATACAGAAGAACTGCCAGCGCCGCCACGCCTAGGAGTCCGAATACCCATGCCCTGGAACTGTTCATGACGCCTCCCGTGCATGGGTGCGGCCGGGAAGGCGGCCGCACGAGACATGCCGAAACAGCCTACACAAAGCCGGGGCTTCCCGGCAACTGCCTGCAGCGGGGGCGTCGGCCGGGGTGGACGGCCAAGGGAGGGGCGGGGCGCCTGCGTCAATCTCGGGTGGGCTTGGCCTCGTGACGCCGCCCGCCTCCGACACGTCGGAGGCGGGCGGCGTCGTTCAAGCCGTATCCTGCCGGATTACGTGCCGCGTGCGAGCGTGTCAGGCGAAATACCTGTTACGAAGCACGAACAGTCCTGCCAGTCCGAGCGCCAGGAGCGCCACGGTTGCCGGTTCAGGAACCGCCCCGGGCGGCTGGGCGCCTGGGGTTCCTTCAATGCGCATGCCCACGGTGTTGTACACTCCTCCATAGGAATGCCATGCGCTCCCATAGTAGTAGGTGTAATCGGGCATGGGGTTGGCGGGCCAGGCTGGCGGGTAGAGGCCCAGGTCGTTGCGCCAGTGCAATGTGGACAGGACTCCGGTGAAGGTCTCGTCGGTGGGTTCGAAGGAGACGTAGTAATAGCCTGGGCCAAGGGTCTTGCTGAGGGCTGCCCCGTACCAGCCCGGTTGTGAGCCGTCAGCCAGGTTGAAGGACGAGGACCGGTACAGGAGCGTGGTCGGGAGCCAGGTGATGTTGTCGATGTCGTAAATCCCGATGGTCAGCTTCCCCCCAGCCAGGTTCATGGTGTTCCATCCTGCGCCGTCATAGTAGCTGCCGTCCGTGGCCATCCATCCCTCGACCCTCGTCACTGTGGTGGTTTCCGTCAGGTCCAGCCTCCCGGCGGCGTATTGCGCGTACTGCCCGCCCTGGAGGGTGAAGCCGTAAGGGTAGACCCCGGGATAGGAGTAGATTGTGCCGGAGGCGGGTCCCGTGTCCCAAAGTACTGCCGAGTAACAGTGCGTTGAAGAAAACAGAGAGATGCCAATCATCGTGGCGGCGATTTGAATCCAAACATGTGCTCTGCTCATAATGCATGACCTCCAGTTAAAGCGTGATACGTCATGGATTGGTATTCACAACTTTGCAGTGAGTCGTGCAACTGTGGCAATGTAGAGTGTGCAGCGAATTTCATGCCACTGGGCGCAGTGAAGGATTGCGGATATTTGGATTGATACCGCTCCAGTATGGTTTGGTGTGTTGTGTAATGATCAGCGAAATTGTGTAAAGATTGACGACAAATAGCGGTAACTTATAATCGAAACGGTTGTTCGTTGTCATGTTCTCGGCGGTGCAGACTTCATAATGCTGAATATGGTTTTCAAGTTGTGCGTATATGTTGTTTTGTGCGCGTAATGTCGCAACGTTTTGTATTGTGCTTGAAATTAGTAAGCGTGTGTTTTTTGCAGTTTTTTGTTGGTTTTGTTCAGCCGGGGGCAATTCCTGGTGGTATGTGCAGTTTACCGTTGCTGTTGGGCGAGGTCTTCAGCTGGTGGAGGGCGAGCTGGGTGGCTCCTGGCCCAAGGCGAGGCCGCCGGGACTCTCGTCAGGCATTCAGGCGGGAGTTCACCGCCGGGCTGGGTATCTCGGAGCGGATTTCGGCTTCACGACTTGTCGAAGGAAGCGGGGATGGGCAGGCCGGGGCGCGTTCCGAACGGATGAAGCGCCCCCGGCCTGCTGGGATGGAGAAAGGCGAAGCGCGGGCGTGTCCGCGCACCGCGTCAGGGCCTGTACTTCTTCTTATGGCTGTTGTTGCCCCGGTAGGGTTCGTCCAGGTCGCCCTCGATGCGGTAGTTTCGCCCAAGGTGCCTGGGGTTCACGTTGCCAGGAAGATCCCCCTTGTGCCATGCCCCGCCATGGAAGGAGAAGAACAGTCCGCTCACGGGGTCTTTGTAGACGTTGTACCTGGGGTAGTAGAAATACTGCTGCTTGGCCCGGTAGCCATGCGCCGGAGCCCAGGGCGGAGGGCCTCCGCCCTGCTTCTTCACCTGGCCGGGAGGCTGGGGCTGGCCGGTGGCGTCCCAGTGGTCGTTGTCCTTGTCCTTCTTCTTGGTCCAGCCCGCATCAGGGGCCATCAGCAGCGCGGCAAGCGCGCACGCGGCGACTAGTCTCGTGTTCATGGGTACTCCCGGATCAGGCTGCAATGCGGAATCCCGCCGTTGCTTCATCCCTTCTGACCCTATTGAAGCATTCTATATATGGGTGAGCCATCTATTGGCAAGGAGTGCGGCGAATTTGTCGAATGGTCCGCAGTTTTCGTGCGGAAGGTTGCGGCTTGAGCCGATTCCCGCTACCTAGACGGGAATACGGGAGTTTTCTCGATGTCGCAGGTCAAGACCCTCATCGTCCACGCCGACCCCGCCGTGCGGGCCGGGCTGCGCCAGATTCTGGCGGGCGTGGAATCCCTGCGCGTGCTGGGCGCGGCGGCCACGGCCTTCGAGGCCCTGGAGATGCTGGAAGCCATCCCCTACGGCGTGTTCTTTCTGAGCCCCGATCTTCCAGGCCCCACCTCCGGCATGGAGCTGGCCCAGATTCTTGCCTCGCGGCGCAACCGCCCCTCCCTGGTGTTCGTGGCGGACGATGAATCCCTGGCCTACAAGGCCTTCGAACTGGGCGCGGCGGACTACCTCATCTGGCCCGTGGCTCCCGAGCGCCTGGAGCGCACGCTTGAGCGCCTGAAAGGGCTCTCCCCCGGCTTCAAGCAGGCCCAGCCCGCCGGGGCCTGGCCCGAGGAGCGCTCCCCCAGCGCCCAGGAGGACCAGCAGACCCTGTCGCTTCCCATCGAGGAGCACGAGGAAGGTCCCTTCATCTCCGCCCTCAAGCAGGCCTGGGACCTCACCCAGAAGAAAAAAACCGTGGACATCGACAAGCTGCCCATCTCCCTGGACGGGCGCACCCTGCTGCTGCCTTATCCGCACATCCTCTTCGTGGAGGCCTACGAGGACTACTCCTTCGTGCACACGGCGCAGCAGAAGTACTTGACCTCCTACAGGCTGAAGAACCTGGAGGAACGACTTGGGCCGCACGGATTTTTCCGCGTGCACCGCAAATTCCTGGTGAACCTGGAAGCCGTCACCGAGATCGCAAGCCTCCCCGGAGGCCAGTTCATGCTGCGCACTCAGGGCAAGACCCGCATCGAGCTGCCCATCAGCAGGCGCAGGATAGGCGAATTGAAACAGGTGCTGGGACTGTAAATTTTTTTCGGGGGGCTTCGCCCCCGCCCCCACCAGGGCTCTGCCCTGGACCCCTCGATAGGGGGGTGTCGAGATGCCGACGCGCCGGACGCGGCTCGGCGGTTTGGAGAAAACGCAGGAGTGATGCATGGAAACCGGCCTCGTAGATAGCTTGCTCAGGGAGGAGCGCGTCTTCCGCCCCCTGCCCCAGGTGGTGCGCGAGGCCAACATGGGCCAGCCCGAACTGCGGGCCGCCCAGAAGCTCGCTGACGCCGACTATCGCCTCTTCTGGGAAGAGCAGGCCGCCGAACTGGACTGGTTCGAGAAGTGGGACCAGGTGCTCGACGAGTCCAACCCGCCCTTCTACAAATGGTTCCTGGGCGGCAAGTGCAACCTGGTCCACAACGCCCTGGACCGCCATATCCTCACCGCCAACAAGAACAAGCTGGCCATCATCTGGGAAGGCGAGTCCGGCGAGTGCCGCAAATATACCTATTATGAGTTGTTCCGCGAGGTCTGCCGTCTGGCCAATGCGCTGCGCGCCATGGGTGTGCAGAAGGGCGACCGCATCCTCATCTATCTGCCGCCGCTGCCCGAGACGGTCATCACCATGCTGGCCGCCGCCAAGATCGGCGCGGTCCAGACCCTGGTGTTCGCCGGATATTCCGCCCGTTCGCTTCGTGAGCGCATCGAGAGCTGCCAGCCGAAAATCATCGTGACCGCCGACGGCTTCTACCGAAACGGGCGGGTGATAAACCTGAAGTCCGTGGTGGACGAGGCCCTGTTCGGCCAGAACTGCGACTGCGTGGAGAGCGTCATCGTGGTGCACCGCGCGGGCGTCGAACTGGACATGGTGGAGCCGCGCGACCTGCGCTACGAGGACCTGCTGCGCCAGGAGCACACCCAGGCCCCCACCGAGGTCATGGACGCCGAGGACCCGCTGTTCCTGCTGTTCACCTCCGGGGCCACGGGCAAGCCCAAGGGCCTGATGCACACCCACGGCGGCTACATGGTGGGCGTGCACTCCACCTACCGCTGGGTCATGGACGTGAAACCCACGGACCTCTATTTCTGCACCGCAGACCCCGGCTGGATCACCGGCCACAGCTACGTGGTGTTCGGGCCGCTCATGGCCGGGACCACCGTGGTGCTCTACGAGGGCCACCCCCTCTATCCCCAGGCCGACCGCCTCTGGGCCATCGTGGCCCGCTACGGCGTGACCATCCTGTATACCACGCCCACGCTCATCCGCATGCTCATGCGCTACGGCTCGCAGTATCCCAAGA
This sequence comes from Fundidesulfovibrio putealis DSM 16056, assembly GCF_000429325.1. NCBI lineage: Bacteria > Pseudomonadati > Thermodesulfobacteriota > Desulfovibrionia > Desulfovibrionales > Desulfovibrionaceae > Fundidesulfovibrio > Fundidesulfovibrio putealis. Next base: position 117,537 of record NZ_AUBQ01000013.1, on the reverse strand, counting down.
AGCACGACCTCTCGACGCTGCGGCTGTTGGGGAGTGTCGGAGAGCCCATCGGCCCCGAACCCTGGGTCTGGTTCCACAAGTACATCGGGCGCAGCGAATGCCCGCTCCTGGACACCTGGTGGCAGACCGAGACCGGCATGTTCATGGTGTCGCCGCTGCCCATCTCGCTTCTTAAGCCCGGCTCGGCGGGGCGGCCCCTGCCCGGCGTGGACGTGGACGTGGTGGACCGCCACGGCAACCCCGCAGGCCCGGACAAGGGCGGGTTCGTGGTGGTGAAGAAGCCCTGGCCCGCCATGGCGCGCACCCTGTTCGACGACGACGAGGGCTATCGCAAGGCCTACTGGGACAAGATTCCGGGAATGTACTTCGCGGGCGACGTGGCCAGAAAGGACGAGGACGGCTACTTCTGGTTCCAGGGCCGCGCGGACGACGTGCTGAACATCGGCGGGCACCGCATCGGACCGGCAGAGGTTGAGGCCGCGCTCATGGCGCACAAGGCCGTGATCGAGGCGGCGGTGATCGGCGTGCCGGACCCCATCAAAGGGGAGGCCGCCAAATGCTTCGTGGTGCGCGCCGAGGAGTGGGAGAAGGACTTCGACAGCGAGGACGAGTTGATAAAGAACCTGACCAGCCACGTGAAGCGCGAACTCGGGCCGTTCGTGGCGATAAAGGCCATCGCGTTCCGCGAGAAGCTGCCCCACACCAAGAGCGGCAAGATTTTGCGACGGCTCCTGAAGGCTGAAGAGACGGGCGCGGCTCCGGGGGATTTGTCGACGTTGGAGGAGGAGTAGGGGGCGGGCTTTTCATCTCCAAATGGTCGCCCGCCGCATGTGCCTAGAGGGGATTCCAAAGGGACTTGTCCCATTGTCCGCCGGGGCTTTCCCCATGTCGCTCTCCCTGCTCACCTCGATCACTCACCCATGCCCCTCCATACCAACCTCCTCGCCGGTTTCGGCGTCCAGTTTTCCCGCCATCGTCCGGACATCGCCATTCCCGGCAGCCCGGAACGGTGCCTGTTCCGGCGTGTGATCGAAGGTGCTGGCCGCCGCCTTTTCGTGCTGGTGCCGCTCTCTCCGATAAATCCACCCCGAGTCTTCCACGCACCCTCCAATTCAAAGCGCGCAGAGTAAAGAAAATGCTTGACACGGGTCGCCACGAGGTTGACCATGTGGTCAAATTGACCGATCGGTCAGTGCGGAGAGGAAGATGGAAAGTCGCAATGCCATTTTGTCAGCCGCCCGAGATATTGTAGCGGAGAAGGGCGTCAAAGCCTCCAGTGTTGCTGAGATAGCGGCCAAGGCTGGAGTGGCCAAGGGGTTGGTCTTTTACTATTTCAAGAACAAGCCCGCCATCATCAGCGAAGTGGCAGAGCGGCTAAGCCAGGAGTACCTCCTCGGCCTGTCTTCCTTGCAGAGTGAATCATCTGCCTTGCAGCGTCTCCATGGTGTTATGACACACCACTTCGATTTTATAGATAATTCCCCCCTGAACGCTCAATTCCTCTATCAAAGCATTACAGAGTCAAGCGCTGGCCGCACGCTTGAGTTCTATGGAATACTCTTCGACTTGATCAAGGATATATTGCAGCAGGGAGTGGAAAGCAGAGAATTCCGTGATATCGACTGTGAGGAGATTGCATACATGATTCTCGGCTCGCTGCATGGAGTTGGCAGGCTCAAGCTGTTTGAATTTAAGCGCGATTTCGATGCAGTGGTCCATCTTATGTCGTTCTACGACAAGGCTTTGCGGCAAATAGCGTAGTAGGATGTGTTTTCGTGTTCTTCATACATCGCCCTAACGGACGACGCAAACCCGGTAGACGACCTGACAACAGAGCCGCCTGCTGGCTGGATCGGGGCAGACCCGAGGAGGCCATATGGCAATCGGTGAACTCGGAGCAGTGATTGGTGGTGTCGTATTTTTGTGCGTGTTGGGTTATTTTGTGTACAAGTTCTCTCTTAAGCGTTAATTTTTTACAGTCTCCCCGCAGGGTCGGCAATGTCCTGCGGGGAGATTCAACATCCACCGGAAGCACCGAATGCCAGGACGCAGGACCCCCGGCCTGGGGTCGAAAGAGTAACGGTCACATCCTCCCCCTGGAGCCTCGCGCCGTTCACGCCCGTCATGCCCCTCCATACCAACCTCCTCGCCTCCTTCGGCGTCCACTTCTCCCGGCATCGTCCGGACATCGCCATTCCCGGCAGCCCGGAGCGTTGCCTGGTCCGGCGCGTGATCGAAGACGCTGACGGCCATCTCTTCGTTCTGGAGCAGCTTTCGCCGGGGCAGTCCCCGCGCCGCGAGGCCATCGCGCGTCTGCTCTCTGCTCTCTCGGGCTGCGGCCTGTCCGGTCTGGCTCCGTACCTGCGCGTTCCCGCAACGGGCGCGTTCGTCCTGCAGGACTGGGGCCGCAACTGGCAACTCTCCCCCTATATTCCCGGAATCAAACTGCCCCGGCCCGGCTATCTGCAGGACGCCTCTCTCGGCGACTCGCTGGGCGCGTGGCTGGGGGACTTCCGGCGCACCGCAGACTCGGTCACGCCCCAGTCGGGACGCTTGGCGGGCCTGCGCGAGTTGTCCCTGCCGGACTACATCGCGGACCTGCTGTCCCGCCTTTCCCACGTGCGCCCCGACGTCCACGCGCTCGCTACCAGCTCGTTCCCAGCCCTGGCCGGATTCCTGGAAGCCTGCCCGGAACTGCCCCGCGTGCTGTCCCATGGCGACGTCCACCCGCTGAACGTCATCTGGGGCGAAAACGGTCTGCGCGCGGTCATCGACTGGGAGTTCGCCGGGATGCTCCCCGCAGTCTACGATCTGGCCAACTGTCTGGGTTGCCTGGCCATCGAGGGCGACGGCGGCCTGGACACGCCTTTCGCCTGCGCGCTGCTCTCGCGCGTCCGGGACGAGGGCCTTATCCCTGGTGATCAGGCCCGCTGGCTGACCCCGGCAATCCTGGCCACCCGCTTCGGCTGGTTGTCCGAGTGGCTGCGCCGGGGCGATGAGGAGATGATCTCACTTGAACTTGATTTCATGGAGCATCTGGCCGTCCAGCCGGATGGCATCCTGATCCCAGGCGCTTGAGCGGCAGTTTTGCACGATGCCGCGAAGTCCCCCTGGCGGGCCATACGATCCGGCCAGAGAGGGCAGCGCCCTCTTTGGCCGCCGGAGGCCTCTCCCCCGAAAATTTGACTCCCTCCAGCACTTTTTCCCCATCTATCGCCCCCGCGATAGTCCGCTTTCCTCCTCCGGGCTAGACGTCCACCATCCCATGCCGCATCGTGCGGTTACTTCAGGAGGTGGCGCATGGCCAACGCGTCTGATGAAACGGTCAATTCATGCAAGGGCGGTCTCGGAACCTACATTTCCGAGAACCTGACCCTGTGCGGGCAGAGCCCCAAAACGACCTGGCTGGGCTATGCGCTGGCCTGGGCGGCATTTTTCCTTATCTATAAGGTACTGCCCGTTCCCGAAGGCCTCAAGCCCGAAGGCATGTCCGTACTGGCCATCCTGGTCTGGGCGTCCATCATGTGGGTGTCCGAGGCCATGCCCGTGGGCATCACCGGCATCTCCATCCCCACGCTGCTCATCCTCACCAAGGGCCTGCCCTGGAACGGCAACAACCCCCCCATGGGCCAAGTGTTCTCCGGCTTCACCACCCATGAGGTCTGGCTGTGCCTGTTCGCCTTCTTCGCTGGCGCCATCATCCAGCTCCTCAAGATGGACCGCCGCATCGCCCTGGCGATCCTGGACAAGATCAGGGCCAACAACGTGGGCCGCATCATCTGGGGCATGTTCGGCGTGAACATCGTCCTGGCCTTCCTGATTCCTGCGGCCAACGCCCGCGCGGCCACGTTGATGCCCGTCATCCAGGGCATCACCAACCTTCTGGGCGACACTCCCCAGGAGCGCGAGGCCAAGAAGGCCATCGTCATCCAGTCCATGGTCTACGGCTCCATGATCTGCGGCATCTTCATCCTCACCGGGCACATGCCCAACCTGATCATGACCGGGATCTTCGAGAAGAACGGTTTCCAGAATCTGGGCTATTTCAACTGGATGCTGCTCCAGCTGCCGTATCTGGGCATGTTCGGGCTGACCCAGTGGTGGATCCGCGTCCACTTCAAGACCGGGGGCGTGATCATCGCGGGCGGGCATGAGCAGATCCACCGCCAGCACAAGGAACTCGGCCCCATGAGCCGCTCCGAATGGGCCATGCTGGCCGCTTTCGGCCTGGTGGGCATCCTGTTCATGACCGGCAAGGGCAGCCCTCTGGTGCTGCACACCTACCAGCTCGGCGTGGTGGGCCTGGTTGGCATCATGATCTTGTTCATTCCGGGCCTGTTCCCCTTCAAGTGGAAGGCCGTGCAGGACCGCACCATCTGGGGCACCTTCCTGCTCCTGGGCGGAGCCATCACCATGACCGACGCCATGACCAAATCCGGCCTGGCCGGGTGGCTGGCGGAGATCATCCACCACATGGTCCTGGGCATGAACTGGTGGCAGACGCTCCTGGTGCTCATGTTCGGCACGCAGGTGCTGCGCATCGGCATGCTGTCCAACGTGGCCGCCGTGGCCATGCTCGCGCCCATCGTGTTCGCCATGGCCCCCAAGGTCGGCCTGCACCCCGTGTCCTTCACGCTGCTGGTGTGCAACGTGGACACCTTCGCCTACCTGCTGCCCACGCAGATCACGGCGGCGGTGATCGCCTACGGCACCGGCACGTTCTCCACGGCGGACTACGCCAAGGCCGGATGGGTGAGCATCCTCATCGCCATCGCCTACACTGTGTGTGTCATGGCCCCGTGGTACGCCTTCCTGGGCATGCCCGTGTGGAACCCCGGCGCAGTCTGGCCCTACTAAATTCGCGCATAATTACGCTCAATAATTCGATTTCATAGAGTAGAAACAGGAGGAATCCTCAATGCCCCGCATGGCAAACAATCCCCCCTCGCTGGACGCGGTCGAAACCGTACGCGTTGACTGCGACGTGCTCATCATCGGCGGCGGCAACGCCGGGTGCTTCTCGGCTGTCGAGGCCGCCAAGATCGACCCCACGCTCAAGGTGGTCATCATGGAGAAGGCCGAGATCATGCGCTCCGGCGCGTGTTCGGCCGGCATGGACGCCATCAACACCTACATCCCCGAAGGCAAGACTCCGGAAGACCTCGTGCGCTGGTGCCGCTCCCAGGTGGGCGGCGGTCCCATCCGCGAGGACCTGGCGCTCTCCAACGCCCAGGAGTTGAACGAGTCCGTTGACGACCTGGAGCGCTGGGGCCTGCCCATCCTGCGCGACGAGAATGGCAAGATCCGCTACCGTGGCGCGTGGGACATCTCCATCCACGGCGAGCAGTTGAAGCCCATCATGGCTGAAAAGGCCATCGAGGCCGGGGCCGTGGTCTACAACCGCGTGGTCTGCACCCAGCTGCTCATGGATGCCGGCCGCTGTGTGGGCGCGCTCGGTTTCGGCGTGCGCGACGGCAAGTTCTACGTGTTCAGCGCCAAGTCCGTCATCAACGCCACGGGCGGAGCCGCCGGACTCTACAAGTCCTACACCTCCGACGCCACGGACTGCCATCACCAGATCTGGATGTGCCCCTACTGCGTGGGCACCGGCTACGCCGTGGGCATCCGCCAGGGCGCGGAGATGACCTCCATGGAGCAGCGCTGGGTGGCCACCCGCACCAAGGACTACTGCGGCCCCGTGGACACCATCTCGGTCGGCTACAAGGCTCCCATCATAAACGCCAAGGGCGAGCGCATCATGCAGACCCGCTACGCCCATCTGGGCGCGGACAAGGCTCCGCGCTACATCCGCGCCAACGCTCCCATGGAGGAGTGGCTGGCCGGGCGCGGCCCCACTTACTGCGACACGCGCGGCATGGAGCCCAAGCTGGCCGAACAGATGATGACCGACTACCTGAACGAGCGCCCCAGCTTCGTGCTCTTCCTGGCCAGCCGTGGACAGGACCCCGTCAAGGAGCCCATCGAGATCTACGGCTCCGACCCCTACATCGTGGGCGGGCACACCCAGTCCGGCTTCTGGGTGGACATGGCGCGCATGACCACAATCCCCGGCCTGTTCGCGGCGGGCGAGACCGCTGGCGGCAACCCCAACAAGTTCGTGGGCGGCTGCGCGGCCGAGGGCAAGCTGGCCCTGCGCGGCGCGGTGGAATACATCAAGGGCCTTGTCCTGCCCGAACCCGACCCCGCACAGCTGGCCGCCGAAAAGGCCCGCATCTATGAGCCGCTCTTGCGCGGCATGGAGTTCGACGGCGTCACCGCCCTGGAGATGGAAGAGCGCCTCCAGCGCCTCATGGACGAATACGCGGGCGGCACCAGCCAGTTCTACCGCACCAACGAGGAACGCCTGGACTACGCGCTCAAGCACATCGACATGCTCAAGGACCAGGTGAAGTACCTGAAGGCCGGCAACCTGCACGACCTTATGAGCGTGCACGAGGTGATCGACCGCCTGGACGTGGCCGAAGTGCTCTGCCACCACCTGAAGTTCCGCAAGGAGACCCGCTGGCAGGGCTGGCAGACCCGCTCCGACTACCCCGAGGTGGACCCGGCCTTCGACTGCCACGTGGAGAGCCGCCGCAATCTGGAAACCGGCCAGATCGAGACCTTCACCCGCCCCTACGAGCAGATCGTGGAAGGCGACAGGTACAAGCCGTAAAGGCATACGCTGGGGCTTCGCCCCAGACCCGACCAGGGCTCTGCCCTGGACCCGCCAGGGGGATGATCCCCCTGGACCCTCAGTGGGGGGGAGGGGGCGAATGACAGAATCTCGACATGATCAACCGTAAAGGGTGAATCGAAGAGAGAGTATCGGAGCTTGTTGGAGGGCGTCGGGGGTGCCGCGCGCTGGCCGGATTCCGGCGGCGGGCGACGGATCGTCTTCAAATCGGTCCGAGCCCGCCGCCGGGAGCCGAGCCGGAGCGGGGCAGCCCTGACGCCCGGCCCAGCCGGGAGCCAGTCGCCCGGAGTAACAGATCAAATCAAGGAGGACACCATGCCGCCTATAGTCGATCCCAAGAAATGCAACGGCTGCGAAGGCCGCGAGGAATCATTCTGCGAGGAAGCCTGTCCCGGCGACCTGATGTACGTGGGCGCGGACGGCAAGTCTCACTGCCACGCCAGCCGCGACTGCTGGGACTGCATGTCCTGCGTGAAGATGTGCCCTCGTAACGCCATCGAAACCCGCGTGCCCTATCAGCTGGGCTATCACAAGGCGACGCTTAAGCCCCTCATGGGCAAGAACAGCATCACCTGGAAGTGCACGGACATCCACGGCAACACGGTCACCTACAAGTACCGCAACCGCCTGGACATCAAGGACTGATATGCCTGGGCCGGGGAGGGCGCGCGTCCTCCCTGGCCCAAACTCCAAAGGTGCGGGCCGCCGGATGGCCTGCTGCTCCCTACGCGGGAATCCCTCTTTTTTGCGGAATGGTCTGAAGGCGCAGCAAAGTCTTGACCTCGGGCGTGGGGCTACTATGCTTGTCCCATGGTTTTACAAGGAGCATCGGTGGACTGGCACCTCATCAAGGGGGGCTTTTTCGACGGCCTGGACCAGGAGTTCGAGGCTTTCCGGAGGCTTGCGACGCTCAGGCGCGTGAAGAAGAACGAGATCGTGTTCTTCGAGAACGACGTCTGCGCCCGCTCCTTCTACCTGGACGAAGGCTCGGTAAAGATTTTCCGGGTGTCGCTGCACGGCAAGGAGCCGACCTTCTTCATCCGCTCACCCGGCGAGATGTTCGGCCTGGCCGAGGTGGTGGGTGGCGAGCGCCGAAAGTGTTCGGCCCAGGCCCTGGCAGACTGCAAGCTGCTGGAGATCGGGCGTGATGAATTCCTTGCGCTGATGCTGGACCACCCCATGCTGTCGCGCCGCGTGATCGAGGTGCTCGGGCGGCGTATCCGGTACCTGAGCGGGCAGCTGGAAAACCTGATGACCTGCGGCGTTCCGACGAGGCTTCTGAAGCTCTTGCTGTGCCTCTCGCACGACGAGATAGCCCAGGCCAGGGGCGGCCCGGCGGAAGTTCCCGTGCGCCTGACCCAGGGGCAGATCGCCTCCATGACGGGGTCCTGCCAGCAGACCGTCAGCGAGACGCTCTCGTCGTTCGAGGCTCGGGGGCTTATCGCAGTGTCGCGCCAACGCATCACCCTGCTGGATCCGGGCGCGATCATGGAGGCGCTGTCCAGCGACGAATCGTGATAGGATTACGGTGAAAATTATAAAAAATTGTATTTTTTATTCGAATGACATATCAAGGTGTCATGAGAGAAAGTATCCGCACTTACATGGAATGTGAAGGTCAGCCGAACACACACGAGGAATGCCTGCTGGAGATCGCCCGCCTGCGCCGGGAGCTGGCCTGCTCGGAGGCCGCGTCCATGGCGCTTCGCCGGGTGATGGTCCAGACCGCCAGGGAGCGCGACGCCTTCCGGGCGGTGTTCGACGAGTGTCCCGTGCCCCAGGTCTGGATCGACCGCCAGGGGCGCCCCCTGCGCCTCAACAAGGCCGCCGGGGTCGCCATGGGAGGCGTCCAGGCTCTGCCGGACATGACCATCTTCAACGATCCACAGCTTATCATGCTGGGCGTCCCCAAATACTTCGAAGCCGCCCTGGCTGGTGAAACGGTGCGCATGCCGCGTTATGTCTTCAACGTCTCCAGAACGCACCAGGGCGCGCCCGACGAGAATCTGACCATGGAGACCCTGCTGTTTCCGGTGTTCGGACCGGACGGGAGCGTCGATTCCGTCGTGGTGCAGCACCACGACCTGACCGCGCTGGCCCGGGCCGAGGATCAGGCGGCCAGCCTCCGTGAGATTCTCAGGTCGCGGACCTGAACCGCACCAACGTCCGATTGGATGCCCTCGCTGCGAGGCGCCAGGGGCCTTCCCCGCATGATTTCCAGGCCGCTCATGCCGCCGCCGTTTTATTTCACGTCCCCGAACCGCTTGCGTATTTCCGCCAATCCCTTCCGGTAGGCCTGCGCGTCACCGTAGTCGAAAAAGTGACGATAGCGGCTGTGCACCGCCTTCAGGGGGCGCGCGTGGCGCACCGGACACCAGTACTGTTCCGTGCGTGCGGCCACTTCGGTGACGAAGGCGAGCAGCCCGTTGAAGTAGCTGCAGTAGGCGCAGTTGAACTTCTCGATCCAGTTGAGGTAGCGCAGCTTGTGCCGGTCCATGATCACATAGTCCCTGCGTTTCACGCGCGGGATGCCATACACCGGAAAGCATATCAGCTGATACAGGCATATGGCGGCGTCCATCAACGCGGCGGGGATCAGGGCCAGCAAGATCACCGGGATGGTCAATACGATCATCGGTCCTGAATCGTAGACGTAGTCCGACCATCTCTGGGCGAGCTTGCGGTGGTATTCGCGGGCCTCCTGGCTGAAGAACACCTTCCTGTCTCGGACGGTGTACAGAAACTCGTCTCCCGCCCTGGAAAGTTCTGCCTTGAGTTCCTTTTCCAGCTGCCCGATCCGCTCCAGAATGTCGTCAATTTTGGTCATGAGACTCCGCCGTGTTGATGTGTGCCTGCCTGGTCGCCTGGGACGAGCATAGCATCGGCGGGGAAAACCCGTGCCTGTTTTCTTGGGACTCTCCGCCGGGCGGCGACGAGGTAGGAATGATTCGCGCTGGCACGCGTTCTGCAATGTCTCAGGCAAGCTGAACGGCAGGTGAGCCGGTGCGGTGACCAACCAACACCATACGAACTGGTTGTACACATACAGGTTGCGTCCCAACATCCCGGACCACGGCCGGACTGGCCCAAAGCCCGACGAACGCGCCCGGACGGATCAACACCCACTACTAATACTATGTATACAAGAGGGTCCGCCGGAACCATCCGGCGGGCTTTTTCTTTTGCGCGCCTCGGATGCGACACGCGCAAAGGGCGTGAACGTGCCCGGGCAATTCATTCCAGGTCTGGGCACGGCGTTGCCCTGGTGGCGCGTATGCGCCGAAGAGGGGGAGGGGTCGGCGCAATCAGACTAGGCTCGCAAACGTCAAAAGCGCGACGCAAACTGCACGGGTCGGCATGATTACGGCGCTTCGAAAATGAAATTTTAGTTCATGCTCGCGTCTTTGCGCCGGATTCTCTTGCCAGGAAAGCCTATCCTGTCTATTTTGAAATATCCCACGCATTCGACAGTACAGGAGATTTCACATGTATAACGCATCGAACGCCCAGCAGACCATGACGCGCGCGCAGGGCCTGTCGGCCTTCATGCGCGGCGTGTACGGCTGGATGTCGGCCGGTCTGGCGCTTACCGCAGTTGTGGCCATGTTCACCGCCTCCAGTCAGGCCATGATGAACCTTATTTTCGGCAACATGCTGGTGCTTATCGTGCTGGTCGTGGCGCAGTTCGGCCTGGTGATCGGCCTTTCCGCTGCAATCAACCGCCTCTCCGCAGGTGCGGCCACGGGCATGTTCATGCTCTACAGCGCCCTGAACGGATTGACCCTCTCGGGCATCTTCGTGGCTTACGCGGGCGTGACCATCGCTTCGGCCTTCGCCGTGAGCGCCGGCATGTTCCTGGCCATGAGCGTCTACGGCCTCATCACCAAGCGCGACCTCACCTCCTGGGGGAGCTTCCTGTTCATGGGCCTCATCGGCATGATCCTGGCCTCGGTGGTCAACATCTTCGTGCAGAGCTCCATGCTGGCCAAGATCCTCAACTACGTTGGCGTGCTGGTCTTCGTGGGCCTGACCGCCTATGACACCCAGCGCCTGAAGGACATGGGCGAATACGCCCCCATGAACGACGCCACGGCCCTGCGCCGGGGCTCCATCCTGGGCGCGCTGACCCTGTACCTGGACTTCATCAACCTGTTCCTGATGATGCTGCGCATCTTCGGTGGCAACCGCGACTAGACAACACCCTCGCGCCGGGGGGCCCCAGGGGCAACCCAGGGGGCTCCCCGGCGATTCCGGCATGCAGGATCTTCTTCTCTGGCAACAGCGCCTTCGCCATGTGCTGGCCCCCCCGGCCGCTTTCGCGGCTCTCGTCATGCGTCTGCGCGAGGGCCTGTACTCCCGTAAATACCTGCCCTCCTGGGCTCCCCCCTCCCCGGTGGTGGGTGTGGGCGGCATCGACCCCCAGGCCAGGGGCAAGGTGATGGTCTCGGCCTGGCTCATGGGCTGGGCCAAGGCCAGGGGCCTTTCCCACACGCTGCTGACCTCTCCTGGCGAGGCCTCGCCCCAGGACCTGCCGCTCTCCGTGATGGCCGCCACCCACGCCTCCGAGTGCGGGGCCGAGGCCGCGCTCCTGGCCCGCTACCGGCCCGACGCGGTGATTCTGGCCGACGACAATCCCGTTCGCGCGGGCAAGTCGGCCTGGAAGGCCGTTTCCCCGGACCTCATCATCCTGCATGGGTTCTTTTCCACTCTGTCCGTGCGGCGCAAGGCCGACATCGTGCTTCTTTCCGCCCACGACCTGGACCGGGGATGGAACCGCCCCTTCCCGGCGGGTTCCTGGCGCGAGGGCGCGGGGGCGCTGAAGCGGGCAACGGGGTTTGTGCTGCACATCTGGCCGGACGAGGTGCCATTGCGCGCCAAGCTGGCCGAGCGCAGACTGGCCAGCCTGGAAAAGCCCGTGTTCACGGTGCACCCGCGAATCTGGCGGCTGCGCACCGCCGACGGGCGTACGGCCACGGATCTCGGCGGCGAGCCGTACCTGCTGGTGGCCGCCCAGTCCAACCAGGACGTGGCCGCCAAGGCCGCACAGGCGTTTCTGGGCCTGCCGCCCCGGCTGAGGGTGATCTTCCCCGATTCGCACCGCTTCACCAGCCACGACCAGGCGCAGATAGCCGCGGACTCCACCCGCATGCGCGCGCCGCACATCCTGGCGACTCCCGAGGCGGCGCTGCGGCTCGGGGATGTCCCGGGCAAGACGCTCTGGACCTACGACCCCGACGTGGTGCTCGGTCCCTGCCTGCTGTCCGGCCAGGCCTTCACCCCCTGGTGGGAAGGAGTCTGGGCAGGCATGGCGCCCCAATCCTAGCTCCTCACGTACGCGCTTCGTCTCCCGCTCCAAGCCAGTGCACCCGTGCCCGCAGCAGGCATGCGGGATTTCCGTGCCGTTTCGCACTCCGCAGGGCCGCGCGGGAGATGATGCGGGCAATCCGCAAGGACCGTAATCCCAGGCGCAGGTGACGCGGCCCAGCAAATGAGCGGTCAACAAGGCCTCATCCCGATGCCAGGGAGGGCCTGCTTCCGTAGGGCCGGGCGGCATGCCGTGGTATTTGTTCGGGAAATCGAGCTGTCCGATATTTTTTACCGGAACCATTGCCATTATTATGTGGCTTTGCTATTTGAATGACCATTCAGTCAGGGGAAAGAAATGGCGGAACAAACTGTCGAGACCATCATAGACGCGGCCACCGCCCTTTTCGCCCGGCGCGGAGCCGAGGGAATCACCGTGCTGGATATCGCCAAGCGGGCAAATGTTTCAGCCGGCACGGTGATCTATCACTTCAAGTCCAAGGACAACCTGCTGTTCATCGTCTCGCGCGAGATATTCGTGAAACTGCATCGGGACGCCCAGCAGGCGATGTCCCAGACGAACTCTCCGCTGGAGTCGGTCCACGCCTTCATCGACGCGTTCTTCTCCCTGGCGGAGCAGAACCGCGACAGCGTCGTTTTTCTGGCGAGATTCGACCCCTTCACCCGGCTTGATCTCGGGAGTTTCCCCAATGCGGATTTGCTTGTGCTGAAAAACCAGTACCTTGGCCTGTTGGAGAACAGCGTGCAGGCTGGCGTCGCCGACGGAAACTTCAACCCTGTGGACCCAGGCGTTTTTCGTATGTTGACATGGGCGACGTTACAGGGGATCTGTCATAAGTATTGCCAAGTCTCACCACTCCGGGACCTTTCCCAGGAGTTCAAACAGATGATCACATTCAGATTAACGGGTTCACTCGGTGGTGAGCAGTTCAGGCCTCCGTGTGCAGGAACACTCTAACCAAGGGCGTTGCGATGAAAAATTTGAAACTCGGCGTGAAGATCGGCCTTGGCTTTGGTATTCTCATCCTCATCGCGGGGCTGCTGGGCGGCATGGCCATGATCAACATGATGAGCGTGGGCAAGCAGGCCGAGCGCCTGGCCCAGGAGATCGCCCCTGAAGTGGCGATCGCCACCGAGGTCGAGCGCTCTGCGCTGCAGACCATGTTCGCCATGCGAGGCTTCGTGTACACGGGCGATGAATCGTTCTGGAGGCAGACCCAGAAGGAACTGGCCGACGTGGAAAAGGCCCTGCAGGATGCCAGGGAGCTGACCCAGAAGTATCCCGGCCTGGTCAAGCTGAAAGAGAATGCCGACAAGGCAACCGTGAAAGTGGCGGAGTACAAGAAGCTGGCGGATCAGTCCCATGCTCTGGAAGGGGCAATGGACGCCAACCGCAAGACCATGGACGAGACCGCCCAGCTCTTCATGAAGAACTGCAGCGATTATCTTGTGTCCCAGCAGAAGGTGCTGGCGGAGCTGTTGGCGCAGCCCAACGCCGAATCCGCCAAGGTCAAGGACCGCACCGACAAGATCGATGCAATCAACGACATCATCGAGGCGGCGAGCGCTGCACGTCTGGCCAACCTCAAGGGGCAGGCGCAGCGCGACATCAAGATCATCCAGGACGGCTTGAAGCACTTCGAGACCATCGTGGCCAAGGAGCAGGGCATACGGGCCAACACGCGCCTGGATGTGAACATCCGCCAGCTCAATGAAATCCGCAGGGCCGGGGACGCTTACAAAGAAGCCATGCTGGGCTTTGTCAAAAACAGCCAGGCCACGGATGAAGCAACCAAGGTCCGCAACGCGGTGGCAGATGAAGTGCTGAAATATGCCCAGGAAACGTCTACCTATGGCGTGAAGCTGACCGAACAGGTCACCGCAGAAGCTTCCCACAGCCTTTCATCCGCATCCACTATAATGGGCATCGGGCTTGCCGCGGCGCTCATCATCGGCGTGATCGTGGCCATCTTCATCACCAAGGGCATCACGGGCCCGGTTATCAAGGGCGTCACCTTCGCGCAGAAGATGAGCGAGGGCGACATGACCCTGGACCTGGACGTGGACCAGAAGGACGAGATCGGCGTGCTGGCCGAGGCCCTTCGCGAAATGACGCGCCGCCTGAACGAGGTTATGGGAGAGGTGGTGGAAGGGGCCAACAACGTGGCTTCCGGCTCTCAGCAGCTCTCTGCCACCTCGGAGTCGCTTTCCCAGGGCGCGAGCGAGCAGGCCGCCAGCGTGGAGGAAGTCTCGTCCTCCATGGAAGAGATGGCCTCCAACATCCAGCAGAACGCCGACAACTCCGTGCAGACCGAATCCATGGCCCTGAAGGCCGCCAAGGACGCCGAAGAGGGCGGGCGCGCCGTTTCCCAGACCGTGGGAGCCATGAAGCAGATCGCGGAGAAGATCTCCATCATCGAGGAGATCGCGCGCCAGACCAACCTGCTGGCCCTGAACGCGGCCATCGAGGCCGCCCGCGCGGGCGAGCACGGCAAGGGCTTCGCGGTGGTCGCCGCCGAGGTGCGAAAGCTGGCCGAGCGCTCCGGACATGCGGCGGCGGAAATCTCGTCCTTGTCCTCCGAGTCGGTGGCCGTGGCCGAGCAGGCGGGCAACATGCTCACCGCCATCGTGCCAGACATCAAGAAGACCGCCGAACTGGTGCAGGAGATAGCAGCCGCCTCGCGCGAGCAGAACGCCGGAGCCGACCAGATCAACAAGGCCATCCAGCAGCTCGACCAGGTCATCCAGCAGAACGCCTCCGCCTCGGAGGAGATGGCATCCACCTCGGAGGAGCTCTCCAGCCAGGCCGAGCAGCTGCTCTCCACCGTGAGCTTCTTCAGGCTCAAGGGCTCGCACGGCGGATCGCGGCGGTCGGCTCCCAAGGCACTGCCCCAGGGACCCTCCTTTGCGTCTGCTCATTCCAAGGCCAGGCCTGCTCCCAAGAAGGCCGTGAAGACCGGCAAGGGAATTGCCCTTGACATGGGTGCTGGGGATCATGAAGACGATTTCGAGAAATTCTAGCCCCGGGAGACGTCCGTGAGCGAAAGCACAAACCAATACCTGACCTTCACGCTGGGCGATGAGGTGTTCGCCCTGGACATCGCCTCGGTCCGCGAGGTTCTGGAATACACCACCATAACCAAGGTGCCGCGCACCCCGGAGGCCATCCGGGGGGTCATAAACCTGCGCGGACGCGCCGTGCCCGTGGTGGACGTGCGCCTGAAGTTCGGCATGCCCGAAACCCAGCGCACGGTGAACACCTGCATCATCATCGTGGAAGTGAGCCTGGGCGGCGAGGAAACCGTGCTCGGAGCCCTGGCCGACTCGGTCAAGGAAGTCATGGACATCGAGCCCAAGGACATCGAGCCCGCGCCCAGGATGGGGACCTCCATCCGCGCGGACTTCATCCAGGGGATCGGCAAGCAGGGCGACGACTTCATCATCCTGCTGGATATCGACCGCGTGTTCACCGAGGACGAGCTGAGCGTGGTCGAAGCGGTGGCGGAGGACTCCCAGAGCGCGGCCTGACACGGCAACCAGGGCGGGGGCCAGCGCGGCCCCCGCCCATTTTCGAAGCAGGCCCCCACCTGTTGCGGTTGGCGTGCGCAGGCCTGCAGGAGGCCACGTCATGGATGCGGCGTCCCGAGTGATTCAGGGCGCTCTTTTCTTTTTTCCGGGCTCGCCCTAAAGTCGGGCCTCGAGGCTGCCGATAGGGATGAAGACGAGAACCGGCCGGATTTCAGTTCGGGGTCGGCCTCCCAGGATGCACGGAGAGACGGACATGGAAGATTACAGCGCGCCCGCGCAGATCACCGACGGAATACGCGTGAACCAGATGATCCTGGAATATATGCTGGCTAATGGCGCGAAGCGCCTGGCAGAAATTGACGCGTTCACCCATGCTCCCAACAGGACGGACGTGCTCATCATGGAAGTCTTCAAAGGGCTCATCGCCGCCCGCAGGGTGTAGTCCTCAAGCGTCCGGGCGGATTGTTCCCCGAAACGCCAAAAGCAAATAAAGCGCCCGCCGATTCTTCGGCGGGCGCTCTTCTTTGCTGCTGCGCGAACAGTGCGTACGGCGCGTCTGCGCTATCCGGCATCCTTGCGCGCGAGGGAGTAGGCTGCGAACGCCTTGTGGACGGGCGCTCCGGCGGATGGCGCCCCCATGGCCCCGGTGGGGGCCTGCTGCGATCCGGCCCGGCTGGCCTGGGCCACGGTGGGCGGGGGGGGCGCAAACTGCGGGGTGTTGATCTGCGCGAAGGCGTCTCGGATTCCGCTGAGAATGTTCACCACCTCGTCCACGAGGTCCTGGTTCATGTGCATGTTGGCCATGAGGAGCTTGGTTGAGCACAGCAGATAGAGCTTGCGCAGGTTCTCCGCGATCTCTCCGCCTTTCTGGGCGTTCAGGCTGCTTTGCAGCTCGCCTAGCACGTCCAGGGCCTTGGATATGAGGATTCCCTTCTGCGCGTAGTCCTTGGCGGCCATGCGTTCCTTGGCCTGTTTCAGGAACTTGAGCGCGCCGTCGAAGAGGAGAATGAGCAGATCCCCCTGGGTCGTTGTCGTAACCTGGGTCTGAAGGTATGCGTGTGCCGCTTTCTGCATGACGACTTACTCCTGCCTAACTGCTGCTGGTGAGCTGGGCTATCTGCGAACCAAGCTGTGACTGGATCTGGCTGTATTTGCCGAGCACCGTGTCCAGCTTGGAGAAACGAGCCCGCAAATGGGTCTCCATGGTGGAGATCCGTTTGGTCTCGTAATCTATCTTTTTCTGAATGTTGTCGGAGATGGTGACGTAGTTCTTCTGGAGGATGTTCAGGGGACCCGAATCCGCGTTGGTCAGGTCGGTCAGTTCGCTCACCAGTTCGGGGCTCTTGCCAAGGCGCAGGTTCACCGCGCTGGTATACGTGCCGTTGGTGAGGTTGTTGACGCGTATCACCATACCGGCCTCGTCGTAACCGGCCGCGCCAGTGATGGTGGACGAGTTGGAATAGAAGATGGCCGGGTGCCCGCCGATGGTGGCCCCGGTGATTTTGCCGCCAGCCACCGTGTAGGACACGGAGTAGGTTCCAGGCTTGGTGATGCCGCTGATGTAGGACGTGAAGCTGGTGTTGGCGCTGGTGGTGTCGCCCATGTAGTTGGCGGCGAAAATTTTGCCTACGGCGTAGGCGTTGGAGGCCAGGACGTTTCGCAGCGTGGTCTCGTCCAGCAGGATGAGCCCCTGGGTGGGCGAGCCTTCCATTGCGTCCGTGCTAAGACCCACCGGCGAGAGCGACACGTAGGTGTCTCGGTCTCGGTCGAACCCGATGCCGGGCGCGGCCGTGATGTTCTTCATGATGGAGTCGAGCATCTGCAGGCCGTAGTTGCCGGTCAGGATGGACGCTTCCTTGGTGGTGCTGTCGTACTTGGTGAGGTCGCGGATTTTCTGGCGCACCTCGTTGACCTGGCTGATGAAGGTCTTCACGTTGGCCACCACGGCGTCCGCGTCAGTGGCGATGCTTATGGTGCCGGCTCCGGAAGACTTGATGGTCATGGTCAGGCCGGGGATCACGTCGGACACTGTGTTGGTGGCGCGTGAAATGTAGGCGTTGGAGAGCGGCCAGCCGTCGATTTTCAGCTTGGCGTCCTGGTTGGCCTGGGTGGTGCGGAAATTGCCGTTCAGGAAGCCCGGCAAGGTGGTCGTGGGGCTCACCACGAGGCTCGCGTTGGACCCTGTGTCCAGCCCGCGCAACTGCAGATAGTAATTGCTGCCGTCGAAGATGGTGGACGCGCGCACGCCGTTGTTGGTGCCGTTGGTGTTGATGATGTTCACCAGGTCGTTCAGGTTTGCCGTGGCCGGGATGGCGTTGGAAACCGTGACGCCCTTGTAGGTGTAGGTAAACTTGGCGTCGGTGGCCAGGCTGTTGATGTCCTGGGTGAGGGTCGCATAGCCGGAGCTGGTGACCATCATCTTGTTCTTGGCCAGCTGCAGCACGGAGAAGGTGTGGGTGCCGACCTCGGCGTCGCCGCCTGCCGTGGCCGTGAGCGTGGAGGTGTTGTTGGAGGCGGCGGTCTTCTTCAGGAACTCGCCGATGGTGTCCATGCCCTGGAGCGTGGTGCGCAGGGAGAGCATCTTGGAGTTCAGGTCCTTGAAGGCCGTGTTTTTGTCCAGCCAGGACTGCTTCCACTTCTGATACGTTGTGACCCGGCTTTGTTCGACCTGAACGAGCTTGGTGATGAGCGTGTCGAAGTCCGTGCCGCTTCCCAAACCCGAGAAGTGGACCTGTCCTGCTATGCTGCCTGCTGTAACATCTCCGATCGCCATGGCCTTTCCCCTAGGAATATTTTGCCGGGGCATCCCGCCGTGACCGGAAGAAAGCAATCATCGCGCCGTAACCGAAAACGACCGGACCGCGTGTGCGGCCCGGTCGGTTTTCGGTGCTGTTTGCCGCTGGCTCGGTTATTAGCCGAGGAGCTGCATGGCCATCCTGGGCAGGCTGTTGGCCTGCGAGAGCATGGCGACTGCGGACTGGGTCAGGATCTGCGAGCGCACGAAGGAGGTCATCTCTTCGGCCACGTCCACGTCGGAGATCTGCGACTCGGCGGCCTGGAGGTTCTCGGCCTGGATCTGCAGGTTCTGCACGGTGTTGGACAGCCTGTTCTGCAGGGCGCCCAGGTTTGCGCGGATCTTGTCCTTGGACACGATGGCGTTGTTGATCGCCTCCAGCGACTGCTGAGCCAGCTGCTGGGTGGAGATGGACCGGCCGGAGGTGGTGGTGGCCCCGATACCGACACCCAGAGCCGAAGCGGTCGAGGTGTTGATCTGGACGTAGTAGTAGTCCTCGGCGGACAGGTTGCCGGTACCGAAGTGCACCTTCATCTTGCCGGTGGAGTTCAGCCCCGCGCCGCTGTGGTTGGCGCCGGACAGGTTGCCGTTCAGCAGGTAGATGCCGTTGAAGTCTGTGGCGGACGCGATTCGGGTGATTTCCGAGGCCATGGCCTGATACTCGGAGTCGATGATCAGACGCTGGTCAGAGGTGTAGGTACCCGTTGACGCCTGCGTGGCCAGTTCCTTCATGCGGATGAGCTTTTCGTCGATAACGCCCAGCGCTCCGTCCGCAGTCTGGATCATGGAGATGGCATCGTTGGCGTTGCGCACGCCCTGGTTGAGTGAGGAGATGTCCGCACGCATGAGTTCGCGGACAGCCAGGCCGGCGGCGTCGTCAGCTGCGGTGCCGACGCGAAGGCCGGAAGACAGACGACGGGTGGACACGCCAAGGCTGGAATACGATTCGCTCAGGTTGCGAGCCGCGTTCTGGGCCATCAAGTTGTGGTTGATTACGAGAGACATGGTTCTTCCTCCGTGAATATGATTGGCATCCTTGCCTGGCACTCGCGCCGGGATCCCTTCCCATCCGGCTGGGTCCCTGACCCGGCCGTGGCGCGTTGCCTGTGCCCCTCTTATCGCCCGCCCCTGTATTTCCTTTAGGGGTGTTTCCGGATTTCTTCGTGCGGCCCTCGGGGAGCCGCACGCAAAAAGGCCGGGCCGCTTTCGCGACCCGGCCACACGGAGGATCCGCGCGCGAGGGAGTCTCTCTTTCCCCCGCGCGGGAGGTTTTCGAAGCTCTTACCCGAGGAGCTGCATGGCCATCCTGGGCAGGCTGTTGGCCTGCGAGAGCATGGCCACGGCGGACTGGGTCAGAATTTGCGAGCGCACGAAGGAGGTCATCTCTTCGGCCACGTCCACGTCGGAGATCTGCGACTCGGCGGCCTGGAGGTTCTCGGCCTGGATCTGCAGGTTCGACACGGTGTTCTGCAGGCGGTTCTGCAACGCGCCCAGGTTCGCGCGGATCTTGTCCTTGGACACGATGGCCTTGTTCAGGGATTCCAGGGCCTGCTGCGCCAGCTGCTGGGTGGAGATGGAACGGCCGTTCGAGCCGGCCACCGCGCCCAGGCCGACGCCCAGGGCCGAGGCCGTGGCGCTGTTGATCTGGACGTAGTAGTAGTCCTCGGCGGAGAGGTTGCCCGCGCCGAAGTGCACCTTCATCCTGCCGGTGGAGGTCAGGCCCGCGCCGTTGTGGCTCGCCCCGGACAGGTTCCCGTTCAGCAGGTAGATGCCGTTGAAGTCCGTGGCCTTGGCGATTCGGGTGATCTCCGAGGCCATGGCCTGGTACTCGGAGTCGATGATCAGGCGCTGGTCCGAGGTGTAGGTGCCCGTTGACGCCTGGGTGGCCAGTTCCTTCATGCGGATGAGCTTTTCGTCGATGACGCCCAGGGCTCCGTCTGCGGTCTGGATCATGGAGATGGCGTCGTTGGCGTTGCGCACTCCCTGGTTGAGGGAGGCGATGTCCGCGCGCATGAGTTCGCGGACGGCCAGGCCTGCGGCGTCGTCGCCGGCGGTGCCGACGCGAAGGCCCGAGGACAGACGCCGGGTGGACACGGCCAGGTTGGTGTACGAGTCGGACAGGTTCCGAGCCGCGTTCTGGGCCATCAAGTTGTGGTTGATAACCAGTGACATTGCGATTCCTCCTTGAATAACGGTGGCATCCTTGCCGGCGCTGTCTCTCCCCTCCCCCCGGACGGGCGACTTGCGCTACTACAGCCTTTCTGGAGTGCTTATCGTTTGCGCTGGCCAAAACTTTAGGGCACGCGTGCTCCGAAACGCGGACAGCCACGGCAGGTTGCCTCGCGAACGAGGCAACCTGCCGTGGCTGTTGATTATTTTGGGATGATTATTTTTTTACGAGTATCAGCGAGAAATACGGGGGGTGTCCGTCGCAATCAGTGAGCCCATGCTGTATGGCCTGGCCGTCCAGGCCGCATCGGCTGACCAGCACGGATTTTTCGGCAAGCCCCATGGAACGCAGCAATTCCAGGAGCCTGGGGTAGCTGCGGTAGGCCTTGAGGATCACGGCGCTGTCGCACGCCTCCAGCGCCTTGCGAAGGCGCGGGGTATCGTCCACGCCGGAGAGGATCGCCAGGTTTTCGCCCGATTCCACCAGGCCGATCCCGGCAGCCGCCGCCGAGGCCTGGACCGAGCTGACCCCGGGGATGATCTCCACCCGGACGTCCGGCTTCATGGCGCGCATGGTGCGCCACAGGTACAGGAAGGTGGAGTAGGTCATGGGATCGCCCAGGGTGATGAAGGCGGCGTCGCGGCCCTGGTCCAGGGCCTTCAGCACGGCCTGGGCGTTGGCCTGCCAGGCGGCCTCCAGCACGGCGGCGTCCTTTGTCATGGGAAACCCCAGGTGTTCCACCGGAGTGTCCGGGCGCATGTGGGGCGTGGCGATGGACAAGGCCAGGGAGTAATCGTTCCTGGTGGATGCGGCGGCGAAGACCACGGCGGCGCTGTTCAAAGCTTTCACGGCCTTCAGGGTGATCAGGTCGGGGTCGCCGGGGCCGACGCCCACCGCGTACAAAACGGCTGGGCGCATTACTGTCCGCCCTCCTTTGCTTGGTTGTCGGGATACAGGATTGAAAAAACGGCCCGCATGCCTTCCAGAAGGCGCGGCGTGGGCCTGCTCGCCTGGGCCTCGTCCACCAGGAACACCCGGCCCTCGCGTACGGCGGCAAGTCCGGACAGGCCGGGCGTGGCGCGGATCTCCTCCACGCTCACCGGATTCATGGGGCCGGACTGGGCCAGGTAGGCGTCCAGGGTGTCCCCCAGCGCCACCACGCGCTCCAGGCCGAAGTGGGCGATGTTGGTACCGGACACGGGCTGGGCGTCGCCAGCGAGGTTGACCGCGCCCGCGTTTGCCAGCACGTAGGCCGCCATGGAGTCCGGGCTTATGGTCTTCATCTGGCGGTGGATGGATTCGAAGAACACCCGCTTGCGCTGCCCGGCTGGGATGGCCTCCGTCCTGGCCCGCAGCACTGCCACCTCGCGCGCGAAGGCGTCGGCCATGGCTTTGGCCTGGGCTTCGCGCCCGGTCAGGCGGCCAAGCTCCAGCCAGTAGGGTTCCAATTCGCCGGGGGACGTGGGTTGCAGGCAGGCCACGGCGATGCCCAGGCGCTCCAGCTGTTCCAGAAGCCCAGGACGCGTGGAGCGGTGCATGGGCCGGGCCAGCACCAGATCGGGCCTGAGCGCCGCGATGGCCTCGGCCCCGTCGCGGGCCGTGACCACGGGGATGTCCCCCATGGGGTCGCTGACGCCCACCAGCGCGTCAGCCGCGCCCATGGCCGCCAGATTCTCGGCGTGGGCCACGTACAGGCTGACCACCCGCTTGGCGGGCTCTGCGTGCGCTGTGGCGGCCAGCAGCAGGAAGGCGAGCAGGGCAAAAGCCCGTGCGTGAAACATCATCCCTCCAGGAAGCGCACATGGCTTCCCGTTATTTCAGAGCGCACCCCGAACACCCGCGCCACGTTCTGCGCGGTGAGCACCCGGGGCGTGGGGCCATATGCCGCAATGCGCCCGGAATCAAGCATGAGCATGAGCGGGCAGAACATGGCGGCCAGGTTGAGGTCGTGCAGCACCACGGCCACGGCGGCCCCCTGCGCGGCCTTGTCCGCGAACACGCGCATGGCGGCCAGGGCGTGGCATATGTCCAGGCCCGCCGCAGGTTCGTCCAATAAAAAGGCGCGCCCGTCCTGGGCCAGGGTGCGGGCCAGGGACACCCGGCGTTTTTCGCCCCCGGAGAGCTCCGTCACCGGGCGTTCGGCAAGATGCAAAAGATCAAGCGCGGCCATGGCGTTTTGGGCGGCGTCCCGGTCCATGGGCGCGGCGCTTCCGAAGCGCGACAGCCAGGGATGGCGGCCCATGAGCACCGCTTCGGCCACGCTGAACCCGAAGCGCTCCTCGGACTCCTGCGGGCTGTAAGCCACGGTGCGGGCCAGCTCACGCCTGGGCCACGCGGTGAGCGCGCGCCCCTCCAGCAGCGCCTGCCCGGACGCGGGCGCGAGCACTCCGGCAAGGCAGCGCAGCAGGGTGGTCTTGCCCGCGCCGTTGGGGCCGACCACGGCCAGCATCTGGCCGGGCGAGAGGGTCAGGTCCACTGCGTCCAGGGCCAAGGCGTTCCCCCGGCGAACGGTGAGCGCGCGCGCCTCAAACACGGCCGCGCCCCCGCACGAACAGCAGGCAGAAATATGGTCCGCCGAGCATTGCCGTGAGCACCCCCACCGGCACCTCGTGGGCGGGCAGGGTGCGCGAGGCCGTGTCCGCCGCCAGGAGCAGCAGCATGCCCCCGAGCGCGGACAGGGGCAGGAGCCGCCCGTGCGCCGGGCCGCAGGCCAGGCGCATGATGTGCGGCACGATGAGCCCCACGAAGCCCACGATGCCCGACACCGCCACGCAGCAGGCGGTCATGAGCGCGGCCGCGCCCAGAAGCGCCAGGCGCGCGGCGGATACGTTCACGCCCAGGGCCTGGGCCTGCTCGTCGCCCAGGCACAACGCGTCCAGGTCGCGGGCCAGAAAAAGCGCCACGGGGAGCCCCAGGCCAAGGCCCGTCCAGGCGATGGCCGCCTCGGCCCAGGTCTTGGCCGAGAGGCCTCCCATGAGCCAGAACACCAGCCCGGCCACGTTCTCCCCGGCCAGGAACTTCACGAACCCGATGGCCGCCTGCAGCGTGGCCGCCACCATGACGCCAGCCAGGATCAGCGTGAGCGCGTCGAACCCGCCACCGGCGCGAGACATCAAAAGCACCACGGCCAGGGCCGAAAGCGACCCGGCCAGCGCCCATACTGGAACGGACAAGACTCCAAGGCCCGTGAACCCGACAAGCAGGCACAAACACGCGCCAAGCGCCCCGCCCGCCGAAACCCCCAAGGTGTAGGAATCGGCCAGGGGGTTTCGCAACACGCCCTGGAAGACCGCCCCGGAAAGCGCCAGAGCGCCGCCCACGGCCAGGGCGGTCATGACGCGCGGCAGGCGCACGTCCCAGACCAGGGCCTGGGCCACGTCCGGCACCTGGGCCAGCCAATCGGGCCGGCCCAGAAGGCGCGCCGCCAGGATGCGCAACGTATCCAGCGCGGGCACGGACACGGTTCCGCTCCCGGCGGCCACCAGGATCATGGCCGCCAGGGCGGCCAGCATGACGGGGAGGGGTTTTCTCACGCCGCGCTCCCGGCTGGACGGACGTCCGGCGCGCAGCAGGACGCGCCGTCCAGGAGGGCGGTTTCCCAGAACGCCCTCCCACCGACCCACCCGCCGCGACTGTCGCGGATGGCCACGGCTGCCAAAACTGTCCGGCAGCGGGAAGGGCGGAAAAGGGCGCAGTCCATGAACGCTACCTGAGCCTCTCGAAGGCGCTCTTCAGGTGCTCGATCCAGATGTCCGCCAGGGGGGACGCGTCACCAGTGCCCCTCAGCACCGGGGTCACGGCGATCCCGGCTCCGGTCATCACCGACTTCCAGGAGTCCGGCTCGTCGCCTGCCAGATCGTTACGGGCGTGGTCCCCGGCCACGGCCAAAAAGGGCATCAGGTGCGCCTTCTTCACGCCGCTCTTCCTGAGTTCCGCCAGCACGTCCTCCCGGGAGGGCGCGCCTTCCACCGTGCCGATGAACACCAGCGGGTCCTTCTTCCAGACGTGGTACTGCAAGGCGGCGTAGTACACGTCGGCGGGGTGGCGGGTTCCGTGTCCCACCAGCACCACGGCTTCGTCGCTCTTGCGAGCCTTGGGGACGCTGGCCAGCAGGGCGTCGGCCACCTTGGCCACGTCCTCGGTGGTGGCCATGAGCGGCAGTCCCACTTCCATCTGCTTCATGCCCTTGGGCATGCCGGAGAAGGCCTTGGCAGTGGACAGAATGTCGTGAAACTCCGCGCCGGGGATGGTCTGGAGCGACTGCACGGCCACGTGGGTGAAGTCGTCGTTCATCATTTTGGCCAGGGCCTCGGCGGGGGAGTCGAGCTTCAGCTTCTTCTCGGCGGCCAGCTTGTGGCGCACGATCCTGGAAGAGTAGGCCATGCGCACGTCCACGCCGGGGAAGGCCTCCTTGGCTTTCTTCTCGATGTTCTTGTAGGCCGAGTCAGCGCCCGGGACGGTGGTGCCGAAGGCCACCAGCAGGATGCCCTTCTTGTCGGGCTTTTTGTCCCCGTGGGCGTCGGCGTGGGTGGACCAGCCCGCCAAAAAGGCCAGGACGAACAGGGCGGCGAGGATTCTTCTGACAGGGTCGTGGACGGTGAAGCTCATGCGATGCTCCGTATGGTTACGGCTGTGGGCGAAGAGAAAAAAAAGGCCGCTTCTCTCCTGCAAACAGGAGGGAAGCGGCCCGATTTTGCCCTTCTCAGGAGGTCCGAACACAGCAATAGCCCGTTGCCGCGCCGGAAACAGCGGTCTGCGGTCAGGCAGGTCTTCCGGCTCGTTCCGGCTGCCCCGGCCTTCCCAGGATGTACTCCCAGTGGCCCACGGAGGAGGCAGCGCTTCATGAAACTTACGGCGGCGGGACCGCTCCCGGATTTCACGGGATTCCCTATTCTCCCGACAAGCGGGCACCTGACTCCCGCCGCATAGCCCCATGCCGGGGGGGTGTCAATCAAGACCCAGGCGTGCGATCGGACCCGCGCGGAGTGCGGCAGGGCCGGGAGCGCTGCATCACGGCTGCCCCAACTGGACTCCGGCCCCGTTTCAGTCCATAACCCGGCCATGAATCCCGCTCCCGCAGTCCGCGTCCTGCATGTCGTCAAGTCGTTGGGGCTTGGCGGCACTGAAAAGGCCATGCAGCTCATGGTCACGCACCTGGACCGTTCCCGGTTCGCGCCCTTCGCGTACAGCCCCGTGGACGGCGAGCGCCGCGAACTGCTGCGCCAAAACGGCGTCCCGGTCATCGTCGGCGGGGACCTGCTTTCCGTGCTGGAAAAGCTGCGTCCGGACGTGGTCCACCTGCACCGCGCGGGCTGGCCGGAGCCTGCGTTGCTCTCCCCGGTGAAGCGCTTCGGCCCCAGGGCGGTGGTGGAGACCAACGTGTTCGGCAGGCTGGATGATTCCCCCCTGGGCGGCGTGGTGGACCTGCATCTGGTTGTCTCGCGCTTCTGCCTGGAGCGACTGGCGGCGGACAACCCATCGCTGGACGTCTCGCGCTACCGCGTGCTGTACAATCCCGTGGACACGGACCTGTTCGCCCGGCTCACTCCGGAGCACGATTTTTCGCGGCCCGTGGCGGGCAGGCTGTCGCGGCCCGACCCCGGCAAGTGGTCCGGGCTGGCCTTCGACATGCTGCCGATTCTGAAGGCCAGCGAGCCTGGCTTCCGCTTCCTGGTGATCGGGGCCACGCCTGACTTCCTGGACTTCGTGCGCGATCACGACCTGGGACAAAACGTCGAGTGCCTGCCGCCCGAGTCCCGCGACGAGGGGCTGGCGGACTTTTTCGGGCGGGTGAGCCTCCTGGCCCACGCCAACGACACCGGCGAATCCTTCGGCATGGCCATCGCCGAGGCCATGGCCGCAGGGCTCCCGGTGGTGACGCACCCGGCTGCCGGAAACCGCGACAACGCCCAGCTGGAGCTGGTGGAGCATGGCGTGACCGGGTTGGTGGCCGCCACCGTGGAAGACTACGCCCAGGCCGTGCTCTGGCTGTGGCGGCACCCCGAAGAGGCGCGGCGCATGGGCGCGGCGGGGCGCGAGAAAGCCGCGCGGCTGTACCGGGCGCAGGAGATAGCCCGCCAGCTGGGGGATATTTACGACGACCTGCTCGCGTCATCGGGAGAAAAATGCCGGACCTGAACGCCCTTTTCGCCGCCTACACCAGCGCCGTGCTCTCCTTCTCCATGGAGGCGGAGCAGGGCGGGTACGCAACCGTTCCGGCGCGATTCGACGCGAACGGACCGCTTGCGCGCCAGATTGTCCGCGCAGGCCACTGCGTGCTGCTTGGCGTGGGGCGCGGCGAATTCGCCCGCGAGGTGGCCGCATCGCTGCCGTCCGGCACGGGCTTCACGGTCTGCGAGACCGACGGCGATCAGGCACGCGCGTTCGGCAACGGCCTGCCGCTGCTGGCCGACGCCTCCCCGGTTGCCCTGGCCTTCACTCTCTTAAGCGCCGGGCTCACGCGCCCTCGCGCCGTGTGCGTCCTGAACCCCGAAGTGGCGGACGAGGCGGCGCTTGCCCGCCTGAAGACCGTGCAGCGGCTGCACGCGGCCTATGCGCCGCTTGCGCTCCCCACGCCCGCAGATCCTGCCGGTCCAGCTTCGCGCCTCAGCGTGGCGGCCATCCTGCACCCGGACGAACCCGGCCTGCCGGAATTCTTCGCCGCCCTGCCGCAGACGGCCTTCGAGGCCGTCGTGATATGGGACGCCCCCTCGCCGCCGCCGTCCCCGCCGCCATGTCCCATTCCGGTGCGGCACCTGGCGCATCCGCTCGAAAACGATTTCGCGGCCCAGCGCAACCGCATGCTGGCCGCCTGCCGGAGCGAGTGGGTGCTGTACCTGGACGGCGACGAACGCCTGGACCCGGCGCTTTGCGCCCTCCTGCCCGCGCTTGTGGCCCAGGAGCACTGCGCAGCCTTCGCTTTTCCCCGGCTGGGCATCGGGCCGTCCGGCGTCAAGATCGGCTGGGGCCTGTGGCCTGATCTGCAACTGCGCCTTTTCCGGCCCGGTCCGCAGGTCCGGTTCGTGCGGCCCGTGCATGAGCGCCTGGAAGGGCTCAGCGGCCCCACCGGCCTGATCTGCGGAGGCTTCATCCGCCACCTGAGCGACGTGCTCAAGGACCGCGAGGCACTGGCCCGCAAGCACGCCCTGTTCGACGCGGCCGGAGGCTTCTCGGGCGGCTCGACGGGCCTTCACCGCCAGAACCGGGAGTATCCCGTTCTCCCCGAGGCGTTCTTCGCGGCCCTCACGCCCAGGCCCATGATTGGCGCGTGGCCGGAAACGGTACGGTTCCAACCCCTTTGACGTTGATTTGCGCGCCGAGGCGGGCTAAGGCCTTCCCAGGCGTCAAGCCAGATATGAAGGTCCACCGATGCGCATCGTCTGCCCGCAATGCGGCTACAGCAGGGACATCCCCACGGATAAAGTCCCGGCCAGCTCCAGCATAGCCACCTGTCCCAAGTGTCAGTTCCGCTTCCGGTTCAGGGGGAATCAGCCGTCCGTTCAATCCGAACCGGCGGTGGAGGAACCCGTGTATCCTCCGAGGCCCTCGCGCCCCGTGCGCCCTGCGCGCGATCCCGAGCCCGCCTCCCGCATCCACGCGCCCTACGAACCCCGCTCCCAGCGGGCCTACATGCCCGAACCCGAGGGCGATCCCGAGCACTACGGCCATATTCCTCCGCGCCCCCAGGCGCGCTGGCTGCCGGACGACGAGCCGGACCAGTTCCAGGCGAAGCCCTATGCCGGCGAACGCCGCCGCGCCCCGGACCCAAGGCAGGATTACGGCGGCCCCGACCACCCCTTCGGCAGCCCCGGAGACGACCGCTTCCCGCCCCCGCGCGGAGGCGACGGCTTCGAGGAACCCTCCAGGCAGCCCAGGCCTGAGCGCCATATCGCCTGGGAACCCTCCGGCGACCTTCCGGACGCGGCTGACGGCGGCTCCTTGCGTGAACTCCAGGCGTCTGCGCCAACTCCCCCCATCGACCGGGTGGAGAGCGCCATCCGCCGTGCGCAGGAATATTGTCCCGAACCCAGGCAGCCCCAGCAGCCCCATTCGGATGAACCCCGCCCGCAGGCCTCCTCGGACGAATTCGGTCGGCTCGGCGCGGACCCGACAGGCCTGGCAGGCCTTGCAAATCCGGTGGACAAGCTCGACCGTGAGCCCCTGCCCCGCGAATACGCCATGCCAAACGCTTCGCCTGCGCCCGGCCAGCCTCTCTCCGGCCATGACGGTCATGACGGGCAGGACGACCCCCAGGCCCCGCAGCAGGGCGAAGCCGTGGCAGGCGAGGACTCCGTGCGCGACATCTGGGCCAGGCTCCAGGCCATGGGAGGGCAGCCCCCCCCGGGCCGCGCCGCGTCCGCGAACTCTTCGCGCCAGTCCCAGGCCGAACCCGGCATGGAGGCGCACCAGCCCAAGGCCGTGCTGCCCTACGCCGTGGCTCCCTGGGAACAGCTGGAGCTTTACGGGGCCGTGCCCTCGTTCCTGAACACGGTGAAGACCATCCTGCTCAAGCCCGGCGACTTCTTCGACCAGCTCCCGCCCTTCTCCGGCAAGATCCGCCCGCTGCTGTTCGCCAACGTGGTCTGTCTGGCCTCCATGATCTTCGGGCTCATCTGGTTCCGCTTCGGACTCGGCCCCAACCTCTCCGACCTTGGCCGCACCGACGGCTTCCAGGGGCTCGGGGCCGGGATGATCGGCAGCCTCGCCTGGCTCGGGCTCTCGCCCATCCTGGTCACGGCCTTCGTGTTCCTGGACGCGGCGCTCGGCCATCTGCTGCTTGGCCTTCTGCGCTCGGCCTCCAAACCCTTCGAGGAAACCTTCCGCACCATCTGCTACGCGGGCGCGCCCTGGATGCTGACGGTCTTGCCAGTTTCCTGGCAGTATCTTATTCCTATCGTATTGATCTGGCACATGACGCTCCAGGCCATCGGCCTGAAAAAGCTGCATCAGGCCGGATACCCGCAGGTGCTCGCCTCGGTGCTGGTGAAGTGGTCGCTGTATTTCATGGCCTCGTTCGCGGTTTTGCACGTGCTTTTAACGCGCAGGTAGGAGAAATGCCGTGTTCGCCTGGCTCACCCGAAGTATCGGCAAGGCGCTGAACCGCCGCCGAGTGGCGCGCGAGACCGGCCCCAAGGCCTTCCAGGACCTCTCCCGGGAGTTGCGGGAACTGGCCGAAATCGCCACGCGCGTCTGGCCCCAGGAAGCCACTTTCCAGGACAAAATCCGCAGCATCCGCGACGAGATGGATCAACTGGACGAGCTGACGGCCAAGCCGGAATTCCGCCTGCTGCCGCTGAAAAAACGGCTCGAACTGCGCGAGAGCCTGCTGCACTCGAAGACGCAACTCATGGACACCGTGTCCACCGCGCCCCCGCCCACCATGCGCCCCCAGTAAACTGGACGGGTTGCGCCAGATCCTATTTGCTAAGGGTCCGTTTTTTGCTTGATGACCCGAAAAACAGCCCGCGAGGCCTCGCCATGAAACGTATCGCCATGATTTTGGCGCTCGCCGCCCTGCTGGGCGGCTGCGCCGTTGACCCGAAACTGACCGAACAGTCCGTGCTCTATGTGGACGTCCACGTGAAGCGCAACAACCCCTCCGTGTACGTCCAGCCCCTGAACGCGCCCACCCGGCCCTTCAAGGCCGTGGTGCTGCCCTTCGCCGTGCAGCAGGACGTCTACAACGCCCGCCACCTCTCCAAGCAGCTTACCGAAGTATTCGCCAACACCTGGATGCAGGATCAGGTGTTCCCCACGATCTTCTTCGAGCCCACCGCAGAAGGCCTCACCAACGAACAGGCCATCCTTGTGGCGCGCGATCGCGGCGCGGACTGCGTGGTCACCGGAAAACTCGCCTACATCCTCGCAGGCGGCACCCGCTCGGATTCGGCCGTGTCGCTGTCGTTCGAAATCTTCGACGTCAACTCCGGACAGCGCATCTGGGCCATGTCCCAGGCCGGGCGCATGGACCCGGATCGCAGCGCGGACATGATCTTCTTCAGGCGCGAAAGCCGCATGCCCCAGGACCCCCTGTGGTCCATCATGACCGCGCTGGGACACGACACCGGCGGCCCCATCAAGAAGTGGAACTCCGGCATGCAGTTCCAGTCCTCCGGGGCCAGCTCCGTGCAGGTGCCCGCGCCCAAGGACCACGCGCCCCCGCCGCCGCCCAAGAAGCCGCTGCAGAGCTCCAACCTGGAGAGCTAGTGCCGCGATTTTGAAAAACATGAATATGTTTTTCAAAATTAAAATAAATGGTTTTGGCTGGTTGTCTTGAAAGTCCGTTTGGACGGGTATTGAGGACGCAACACGAGGCATATTGGGGCGCTGCCCTGCTGGGCTCCGCCCAGACCCGCAAGGGCTCTGCCCTTGACCCGGCGGGCTCTGCCCTGCACCCGCTGGGGGAGAAGCCTCCCCCAGACCCGGCTTTCCGCTTCGCGTCGTGCGCGGGAAGCTTGAGGCGGGGCTTGGGCTGAGGGCTGTCTCGTTCGTGTCCTGGCGGGCGGGCTCGAACCGATTTGAAGACGATTCGTCGCCCGCCCGCCAGAACCCGACCGCGACAACCCCCAACCCCAGCCATCGCTGAATCAGGCGATTTCAATAAATAGAGCCCTGAAGCGCGGCTTTGCGCGCTTCAGGGCTCTTGATTTGGCAGGCGACTGAACAGGGGCAGGGCGTTACGCGAAGCGGATGCAGGGTCCAGGGGGATCATCCCCCTGGCGGGTGCAGGGCAGAGCCCTGCCAGGGTCTGGGACGGAGTCCCAGCCTCTCATTCTTCCCCCAATCCCAGGAATTTCCGCGAGAACGGCTTGCAGGTCTTCCAGTCCGGCTCGAAGGCCACCTTGCCGATGGCGGCCACGGGCTGGATGCCGATGAGGCTGTTCAGGCGGTAGGCGTGTTTGAAGTTCCCGATATCGGCCAGTGGGATGGGGATTTCCTCGATCTCAAGCGCCTGGGCGGCGGCTTCCATGGTGAGACTTGGCAGCTTGAAGGGCGTGCGGCTGGTGTAGAAGCGTTGGCCGTCTGAGAAGAGCAGGGCGGCCACGGCGCATTCCAGGACGAGGCCGTCGTGGTCTTGCAGCACGGCGTCGTCCTTGCCTGCGCTGCGGGCCTGGTCCCAGGCCAGGCGCTGGTGCATGTTGGCCATGGTCTTGTGCGTGCAGAGGTGCGAGGTGTGCGCGTGGGGGTAGACGTCCAGCGTGCAGGTGGAATCCGCGTGGATGGAGTGCGGCGTGGCGGCAACGCACAGGCTGGCCTTGTCATCGGGCGCGTCCTGGAAGCAGAACAGGTTCACGCGCGCGGTTTTCCCGACCAGGGTGTTGGCCTGAAGCACCTCCAGGACCACCTCTCGGACCCTGCCGGATTCGCCCAGGATGGGGGGCGGCCCGTTGGGGGCGATAGGCAATGCCGCAAGGCTTGCGCGCAACCGCTGGAGGTGTCGCTCGAAGCGGGGCAGCTCGTTTGCGTGGTGCAGGATGGTCTCGAAGAGGCCCACGCCGCAACGGAAGACGGAGCCCGTGACGGACAAGGGGACTGAGCGGAGGACGAAACGGTGGTCGATCCAGGCGATCATGGCTGGTTCCTTCTGGTGAGTTCCAGGAATTTTTCGGCCTTGGCCAGGGTTTCACGGTATTCCGAGTCCGGGTCTGATTCCACGACGATGCCGCTCCCGGCGAAGAAGCTGAACAGGTTGCGCGCCGGGTCGGCCAGGGCGGTGCGGATGGCCACTGAGCTGTCCAGGTCGCGCGGGCCGTGGGCCATGACCATGCAGCCGCAGTAGACTTCGCGCCGGTGAGGCTCCAGGTCGGCTATGATCTCGGCGGCGCGGCGCTTGGGGCAGCCGGTGACGGAGCCTGGGGGCAGGGCGTCCCAGAGGAGGTCCAGGGCGGTGGAGCCGGGGCGCAGCTCGCCTGTTACATTGGCGTACATCTGGAGCAGCCCGTCTACTTCGAAGAGCGATTTGTGGCCTTCGACGCGTACCGACCCGTAGCGGCAGTGCGGGCTTATGTCGTTTCGGATGAGGTCCACGATCATGGACAGCTCGGCGTCCTCCTTGGGCGAAGCGAGCAGGTCCCGGACGGCTCCGGGGACGGCTGGCCGGGTCCCCTTGATGGGCTGGCTGAGCACGCGGCCATCTTGAACCCGGATGAATCGTTCAGGCGAGGTGGACACGATGGCTTGGCCGCCTAGCTGGAACAGTGCGTAGAACATGGCCGGGCGCTCGCGCAGCAGATGCGTGAACAGGCTGGCCGGGGAAAGGCCGGCGGGCCAGTCCGTGTCGAAGCGGATGGACAGGTTCAGCTGGTAGGCGTCGCCGTCCAGGATATGCTCCAGGGCGCGGCTCACGGCGCGGCGGTAGCCGTCGGCATCCAGGGAAGCGCGTAGCGGGCCGTCGAAGAGGGGGATGGAGGCGGAGCGGGGGGCGGACTGCACCAGCAGCGCGGCCTCGCGGGCGAGCTGGTGTGAGTCTGCGTGGATGAACACATGGCGGGCGTCCGGGCTCGGCGCGAGCACGGCCCGGTACTTCCGGAACACGCCGGGGGGAAATTCCGGGGGAGACTGCGGCGCGGAAAGGCCCAGGGCCTCGAACCCGGCCTCGTAGTTCAGGTAGCCCAGGGCCGGGCCGGGGCCGGTGTGCGCCGGATCGCAGAAGCGCGACAGCTCCTGCCTGCCGCCGTCAGAATCTCCGTTGGGCCCTAGCCGCCACTCAAGACGGGGCCATAGCCCCACGACACCGCTGGCCGGGATGCCGGGCATGGTCGGCGTCAGGAAGACGTCCGGCTCCTCGGGGGCCAGGGCGCCAAGCCAGGAGAGTCCCTCAGCAGGGCAGCAGCAGGTTGAGCGCGTCACGCAGTATGTCCGGCCCTTGGGGCGTGAGGAACGATTCGGGATGAAATTGCAGGCCCAGAAGCGGCAGGCTGCGGTGTTTCGCGGCCATGGGGATGCCCTGGAATTCGGCCAGGACGTCAAGGTCCGGGGCCACGCGGCTCAAGGAGAGCGAGTGGTAGCGCGCGGCCAGGACGTCGCGCCCGAAGAGGGTGAAGCGGCTGGACTTGCCATGCACGCAGCCGGGCAGGCGCTCCACGGAGCCGCCGAAGTGCAGGTTCATGATCTGAAGCCCCAGGCAGATGCCCAGAACCGGGCGGCCCGAGTCCAGGAGCGGCCCGTAGGCCGGGTAGCCGCGCGGGTGTCCGGGGCCGGGGGAGATGACGGTCAGGTCGAAGGCGTCGGCCATTTCGGGGCGGAAATCGTCATAGGGCGCGACGTGCGGGGCGTGCCCGGACGCCTGGACCAGCAGGTGTTCCAGGTTGCGGGTGAAGCTGTCGCGGTTGTCCACCAGCAGGGTGCGCATGCCGCTGGGTAGTGGAGGCCAGCTTTCCGGTCAAGTGCCGGGAGGACTTCAGGAGAGCATTGACCGCCGCCAGGAGCGGGAGTAGGAACGCTGCCTGGAACATTCACGCCGTGCCCTCACTTGATGCCATACCCCTTTTCGCGCAGGTCTGCGTGGCCATCCTTCTGGAGGCCGCGCCGTTTCTGCTTCTTGGTTCCCTGGCCTCCGGGCTGTTCGAGGTGTTCGTCTCGCGCGAGACCATCGAGCGCATGATGCCCAAGTCCCCGTTGGCCGGAATAGCGGCGGGGGTGGTGCTGGGCATGGTGGTCCCCTGCTGCGAGTGCGGCATCGTGCCGCTGATCCGCCGCCTGCTGGCCAAGGGCGTGCCCCCGGCCACTGCCATGACCTTCATGCTGGCCGGGCCGGTGATCAACCCCGTGGTGCTGGCCTCCACCTTCGTGGCCTTCCAGGGGGACACCACCATCGTGGCCCTGCGCTGCGCTTTGGTGGCGGTGGTCGCCATGGTCATCGGGTTTGCCCTGCGCGCAAAACGCTCCGAGGAGCTCCTGCTGGCCGACGCCAAGC
Source organism: Fundidesulfovibrio putealis DSM 16056 (assembly GCF_000429325.1). NCBI lineage: Bacteria > Pseudomonadati > Thermodesulfobacteriota > Desulfovibrionia > Desulfovibrionales > Desulfovibrionaceae > Fundidesulfovibrio > Fundidesulfovibrio putealis. Next base: position 83,108 of record NZ_AUBQ01000013.1, on the reverse strand, counting down.
CCATCCGCTCGGCCTGCGGCTGCGGGGACGAGCCCGCCGCGCTGTTCGGTTCGCTCTCGGACGCTGTGGGGCTTTCCGCAGTGAAGGCGTCCGGGCCGGATCTGAAAGCCCGCCTGGACCACGCCATGCGCCACGCCCAGGCCGATTTCCTGGACATGTTCCGCATCCTGTTTCTCGGCTCGCTGATCGCCGCAGCCTTCAAGACCCTGGCCCCTGCGGGGCTTGTGGGCATGATGGAAAAGGACCTGCTGCTCTCCGTGAGCGGCATGATGATCCTGGCCGTGGTGTTGTCGCTGTGTTCCCAGGCGGACGCCTTCGTGGCAGCGTCCTTCTCCGGGTTTCCCGTGGCCGCCAAGCTGGCCTTCCTGGCGCTGGGGCCGGTGCTGGACATCAAGCTGGTGCTCATGTGGCGCGGCGTGTTCCGGCGCGAGGTGGTCAACCTGCTCATCGTGGTGCCTGCGGTGATCGTCTTTTCCGCATGCCTGCTCCTGGGCGCGTTCGGGAAGGTCTGGCCATGAGCAAAGCTTCCGGATTCTTCAGGTCGCCGCGTTTTCCAGGACTGGTGGAAGCCCTGTGCATCGTGGGGCTGGCGGCCTTCCTGGTCTATCTGCTGACGCTTGGCAGCTACTGGATGTACCTGAACCCCAAGTTCCGTGGCTTGTCCTGGGCCGCCGCCATGGCGCTGGGGGCCATGGGTGTGTATTCGCTGGTGCGCCCGCCCGCCGGGGCCAACTGGCTGCGGGCCTCGCTGTACGTGCTGGTGGTTGTTCTCTGCCTGGTGAGCGAGGTGGGCATCCAGCGCTGGTTCGCCGTGTCCGGGGTGGATACCGCCGCCGTGGAGGAGCAGCCCGTTGTGATCGAACCGCGCGTCACTGTGGGCGGCGTGGAGCACGTGCGCATAAACCTGGGCGAGCTCTACGACATCGCAACCAACCGCATGCCGGGAAAGATGGACCTGAACTACGCCGTGCGGGGCTTCGCGCGCCGCAGCCCTGAGATGGACGCGCGCAGCGAGTTCGTTTTGTACCGGCTGGCCCTGTACTGCTGCTACGCCGACTCCACCGCCGTGGGCTTTCGGGTGCGCGTGCCCAAGGGGCAGGCCCTGCCCGAGCACGGCACGTGGCAGGTTGTGTACGGCAGGCTGGTGGAGTCCAAGGATGACGAGGCAGCTGCCACGCAGTCCATCGACGGCTCCGTGTTCGCCTCTGTCCAGCCGGACTTCGCCCTGGAAGCCAGCCGCGTGGAGGCCACAAAGGCCCCCGGCATGGGCATGATGTACGAGTGGCGGCGCGAAGAGCCCTACGCCTACTAGTGTCGCGATTTTGAAAAACATGAATATGTTTTTCAAAATTAAAATAAATGGTTTTGGCTGTTTGCCTTGAAAATCCGTATGGACGGATTTTGAGCACGCAACACGACTCCTCCCGTCTCCCGGCCCGCTCCCCGTTCTGTCCGTCCGCTCCAGGCGCTTCGTTCTCTTTCCCTTCCGAGCAATTCCCTGTTTGCGCAAGCCCGCAGGTCCGGGTATTGTCCGCTTTGATTCCGTTTTGCTTGGCGGCATGGGACTTCCGTCCCTGGCGGCTTGAACGAAACACGGCAAGGAGGCTCAGATGGCGAGCGCAAACAGCGTCCAGGACTGCCTGGAGACCCGCACGGACGTGTCCCGCGAGGGGCTGCGCCAGGCGATCCTGGACAACCTGTTCTACGTGACGGGCCACGCCAGGGAAATGGCCGAGGTCCACGACTGGTACGCCGCGGTGGCCTACACCGTGCGCGACCGCATGCTGAGCACCTGGGTGAAGGGCCTGGAGAAACTGGCCGCGAACCGGAACATGCGCGCGGTGGCCTATCTCTCCGCAGAGTTCCTGATCGGGCCGCAGCTCGGGGCCAACCTGCTGGCGCTTAACATCACCGAGCCCGTGCGCGGGGCCCTGTCCGACCTGGGGCAGAGCCTGGACGAGATCATCATGAAGGAGCCCGAGCCGGGGCTCGGCAACGGCGGCCTGGGGCGGCTGGCGGCCTGCTACCTGGACTCCCTGGCTTCGCTTGGCGTCCCGGCCATCGGCTACGGCATCCGCTACGAGTTCGGCATGTTCACCCAGGAGATTCGCGGCGGCGCCCAGGTGGAGCTGTCCGACAAGTGGCTGCGCCAGAAATTCCCCTGGGAGCTGGCCCACGCCGAGCACACCCACGTGGTGGGCCTGGGCGGGAGCACCAGCACGCACGTGGACGAGAAGGGGCGCCTGCGGGTGCGCTGGAAGCCGGGCAAGAAGATCATGGCCTGCGCGCACGACGTGCCGGTGATCGGCCACGGCGGGCGCGAGTGCAACGTGCTCCGGCTGTGGCGGGCCGAGGCAGTGGACACCTTCGACTTCGAGTCGTTCAACGCGGGCGAGTACTTCAAGGCCGTGCAGGAGAAGATATTCTCCGAGACCATCTCCAAGGTGCTCTACCCCAACGACGACCGCTATCAGGGCAAGCAGCTGCGGCTCGGGCAGCAGTTCTTCTTCGTGTCCGCGTCGCTCCAGGACATGATCCACATCCAGAAGGTGCTGGGCAAGCCCCTGGCAACCTTCCACGAGACCTTCGCCATCCAGCTGAACGACACCCACCCGGCCATCGGCGTGGCGGAGCTCATGCGCCTTCTGGTGGACGAGCACCTGATGGACTGGGACCAAGCCTGGGCCATAACCACCAGGACCTTCTCCTACACCAACCACACCCTGCTGCCCGAAGCCCTGGAGAAGTGGCCGGTGGAGCTCTTCGCGGAGGTGCTGCCCCGGCACCTGGAGATCATCTACGAGATCAACCGGCGCTTCCTGGACGAGGTGCGCGCCGCCCATCCCGGCGACGACGACCTTTTGCGGCGGCTCTCGCTTATCGAGGAGACCGGGCCGCGCTACGTGCGCATGGCCCATCTGGCCACGGTGGGCAGCCAGGCGGTGAACGGCGTGGCCGAGCTGCACACGGAGCTCCTCAAGCGCGACGTGCTGCGCGATTTCGCCGTCCTGACGCCGGGCAAGATCCGGAACGTCACCAACGGCGTCACCCCCAGGCGATGGCTGGCCCTGTGCAATCCGGGGCTTTCCGGGCTCATCACCTCGCGCATCGGGGAGGGGTGGCAGACCCGCTTCGAGGACGAAATCATCCGCCTGGAGGAATTCGCCTCGGACCCCCAGTTCCAGAAGCTCTGGCGCGAAGCCAAGCACGCCAACAAGGTCCGCCTGGCCGAACTGGCCAGGGTCCACGCCGGGCTGACTCTGGACCCCGAGACCATGTTCGACGTGCAGGTGAAGCGCATCCACGAATACAAGCGCCAGCACCTGAACGTGCTCCGGGTCATCGCGCTGTACAACCGGCTGCGGCGTGATCCGGGCATGGACTTCACGCCCCGGACGGTCATCTTCGGGGGCAAGGCCGCGCCGGGCTACTACATGGCCAAGAAGATCATAAAGCTCATAAACTCCGTGGGCCAGACCATCGACGCGGACCCTGCGGTGGCCGGGCGGCTCAAGATCATCTTCGCGCCCAACTTCAACGTGCGAAACGGGCAGGTGATCTACCCCGCAGCCGATCTCTCCCAGCAGATATCCACGGCAGGCAAAGAGGCCTCCGGCACCGGCAACATGAAGTTCGGCATAAACGGCGCGCTGACCATCGGCACCCTGGACGGGGCCAACGTGGAGATGCTCGAGTGCGTGGGCCGGGAGAACTTCTTCCTGTTCGGGCTCACCACGGAGGAGGTCGCGCAGGTGAAGCAGGCGGGCTATGATCCCAGGCGCTTCAGCGAGTCCGTGCCCGAGCTTGGCGAGGCCCTGGAACAGATCGCGTCGGGGATGTTCTCCGGCGGCGACCGTGAGGAGTTCCGGCCCCTGGTGGACAACCTGCTGAGCCGCGACGACTACCTGGTGCTGGCGGACTTCGAGTCCTACATGGAGTGCGCGGACAGGGCCGCTTCGGCCTATGCGGACCGGGATAACTGGACGCGAATGTCCATCCTGAACGTGGCCCGGCTGGGCAAGTTCTCCTCGGACAGGGCCATCAGGGAATACTGCGGCAAAATCTGGAACATCCGGGTGGGCTGAAAGGCGTTTTCGAAGACGAGAGGAAAGCTATAAGAGCATCCCGCCCCAGACGCTTCCGGGGCGGGATGCATTCTTTTCAGGAGGCTTTGTTTCCGCCAGATTGGCCAGACAGGCCGCGCATGCTCAGGCCAATGCGCCCGCGTTGCAGGTCCACGTCCACCACCCGCACCAGCACCTCGCGCCCGACCGACACCACATCCGCCGGGTCCGCCACGAAGCGGTCCGCCAGCTGGCTCACGTGCACCATGCCATCGCGGTGCACGCCCACGTCCACGAAGGCCCCGAACTTGGTCACGTTGGTGACGATGCCGGGCAGCTCCATGCCTGGGGTCAGGTCCTCGATACGGTTCACGCCCTCGACGAAGGAGAAGGCGGAAAAGCCCGCGCGGGGGTCGCGCCCCGGCTTTTCAAGCTCGGCCATGATGTCTGTCAGCGTGGGCAGGCCGATGTCCTCGGACACGTAGTCCGCAAGGCGCACGCGGGCCCTGGCCGCAGGGTCGGACAAGAGCTGGGCCACGGTGCATCCGGCGTCCTTGGCCATGCGCCGAACCAGGGCGTAGCGCTCCGGGTGTACGGCGCTCTGGTCCAGGGGCTCCTTGCCGCGCACCCGCAGAAATCCCGCAGCCTGCTCGAAGGCTTTAGGTCCGAGCCGCTTGACCTTTTTCAGGGCGTCGCGGGCCGGGAAGGGGCCGTTCTCGTCGCGGTGCGCCACCACGGCCTTGGCCAGGGCAGGTCCCAGCCCGGATACCGCCGTCAGCAGTTCCTGGCTGGCCGTGTTCACGTCCACGCCCACGGCGTTCACGCAGCTCATCACCACGTCGTCCAGGGCGCGGCGCAGCCCGGTCTGGTCCACGTCGTGCTGGTACTGGCCCACGCCGATGGACTTGGGGTCGAGCTTCACCAGCTCCGCCAGCGGGTCCATGAGCCTGCGGCCTATGCTCACGGAGCCGCGCACGGTCAGGTCCAGGTCCGGGAACTCGCGGCGGGCGGTCTCCGAGGCCGAATAGATCGAGGCCCCGGCCTCATTCACCAGCACTACGGGGACCCCGAGGCCAAGCTCGCGCACGAAGGCTTCGGTCTCGCGCCCGGCCGTGCCGTTGCCGATGGCGATGGCCTCGATCTGGAACTTTGCGCAGAGCTCTTTGATCATGGCGGCGGCGGCCTCGCGCTGGCCGGGCGATGTGGTGGGGTAGATGGTGGCGTGGTGCAGGAGGCTCCCCTGTGCGTCCAGCACGGTGAGCTTGGCTCCGGTGCGAAATCCTGGGTCCAGGGCCAGCACGCGCTTCTGGCCAAGAGGCGGCGCGAGCAGGAGGCCGCGCAGGTTGGAGGCGAACACCCGGATGGCCTCGGCGTCGGCTTTGGCTTTCACTTCGGCGCGTATCTCGCTCTCCACCGACGGGGCCAGCAGGCGCTTGCAGCCGTCGGCCAGGGCGGCCTCCACCTCGAGCGCGTCCGGGCCGCGACCGCGCACGCCGCATTCCGGCGAGCGGCGGGCCAGCTCGAAAATCTCCTCTTCCGGCGGGCGCAGGGAGAGCGACAGGAACCCCTCGGCCTCGCCCCGGAACATGGCCAGGGCGCGGTGTCCGGGGATGGCGCGCAGGGGTTCGTCCCAGGAGAACCAGTCGCGGAAGGTGGCTCCGGCCTCCTCCTTGCCCTTGACCACCTTGGACGCGAACCTGCCGCGCCTGACGAAAAGATCGCGCACCACGGCCCGCAGGCGGGGATTCTCGGCCATGTCCTCGGCCAGGATGTCGCGGGCTCCGGCCAGGGCGGCGTCCACGTCCGCCACGCCCTTTGCCGCGTCCACGAAAGGCTTTGCGAGAGATTTCGGGTCGCGGCCCTGCTGGGCCATGAGGGCCTTGGCCAGGGGCTCCAGGCCGCGCTCGCGCGCCATGGAGGCGCGGGTGCGGCGCTTGGGCCGGTAGGGCAGGTAGGCGTCTTCCAGGCGGGCCTTGTCCTGGGCCTTCTCCAGGGCGGCTTTCAGCTCGTCGGTGAGCAGTCCGCGTTCCTCGAGCGAGGACAGCATGGCCTCGCGGCGCTTGTCCAGTTCGGCCAGTTCTTCCAGACGGTCGCGGATGGCGGCCACGGCCACTTCGTCCAGAGAGCCGGTGGCCTCCTTGCGGTAGCGGGCGATGAAGGGGACGGTGGCCCCGTCCTCCACCAGCTTGGCGACCGCCGCCACCTGGGACGCGGACAACGACATTTCCCCGGCGATGCGGGGGCAGTAGTTCTGGTTCACAGTGATGTTTCCTTAAAAATAATCCGGCATGCAGGGCCTGGACGCCCGGCTCTGGGCCGCCTGGGCAGGCCGGTCCGACGTCATTTCGGAGGGTATTTCAGCGGATATCGGGTTCCAAACAAAACCCGCAGTTTCTCTTCCGTCAGGCGCGCCTCACTCTCTTCTCGTCAGCGCGCCCTTGTTCATCCTGTTCAGGTCCATGCCCACTTGGCGCGTCCCGAAATCATAGACGCAGTGGAAGGCGCTGAGCATTTCGCCCGTGTTGAGCATGCCGGTCAGGCGCAGCAGGATTGCGCCGGAATCGCCGGACCAGGCCAGGGCGATGGTGTGGCGGTTGGCGAAGGCGTTGGCGGAGCCTATGCCAAGGCTGGCGATGCAGGCCTTCCAGGCCGGGGTTTCCAGGTCGTCCTTGAGCGCGGCGTAGCTTAAGCCCACGCCCTTTCTCTGGAACACCACGACTTTGGCGTAGTCGCTGCCTGCCCAGTCCACCAGGGCGATGCGGCTGTCGTCCGGGGAGAACACGGCGTCGATGTCGCGGGTGAACCGGTAGAGCAGCGTGCGCTCCGAGGGATTCCGGCTCGACACAAGCCATGCTTCGTTTTTTTCCGGTATCCGAACGATCTCGATCTTGAGTTTACCGGATTCGGAATAGATCAGGTCCCCGGCGGAAAAGCAGTCACGCGCATTGAACGACACGAGCGCGGCAATCGCCAGTAAAGCAACCACGCATGAGTTCATGACGGCCTCCTGGAACGATGTCGGAACACGACAATACCACGTGTCATCCGGCTATGTCGATTTCGCGCCCAGGTCAACAGTCAGGGAGACGGCGGCGTGCCGCCCTCCTGGCTCAATTTGTATCCTCTCGGATAAACGAAAGATAAGGAGCACCTAGAACGGATTTATCGTCCGCTCCCGGGTGAAGTGCATGTACCCCACGTTTGCGCCCAGGCGCAGCCCCACGCCGAAGCGGATGGGGGCCAGCACCACGCCGCCGGAGTTCTGGTAGTTCATGCCGAATCCACCCACTACGTAGGCGCTTCCGTCCACGCTGGGGAAGCGCTGATAGATCTGCTCGATGTCGGTCATGTTGTAGATCATGCAGAACACCTTGGAGGCGTTCGCGCCCAGGTCGAAGCCTATGGACGGGCTCTGCCAGTAGACGTAGGCCTTCTTGCCGTTCTTCAGGTACAGCCAGCCCTCGCCGTAGCGCAGCCCCACCACCAGCGCGCCCGCGCCCTCGTTGCCCTTGATGAAGCCCACGGGTTCGCCGTAGCGCTCGAAGGCCTTGGAAATGAGGTCGGCCAGACCGCGCGCGCCGCCCTCGAAGAAGCCCATGACCTGCTGGTCGACTTCCTTGCGGGAGTAGGTCTCGGTCTTCTTGGCCGCAGGCATGTCGAAGATGCGTCCACCCGATTCGCCGGTAGAGCCTCCAGAGGTGTCGGGCAGGGGCTGGCTCTTGGTGCTGCCCGGCGTCCAGCTGCCGTCGGAGGAGGACTTGGGCTGTTCTGACGGCTGATAGGATGTGGACGACTCCGCAGGTGCAGCAGGAGTTGCCGGAGCCTTCTCCACCGGCGCTGGCGCTGGTGCAGGGGCCGCAGCCTTTGCCGCCGGGGCGGGAGTGGTCGCGGGGGCAGGCGCGGGGGTTGATTCGGGAGTCTTGGCCGGAGCCTGCGGCTTGGAGACGCTGGGTTCGTCGGTGATGGTGCGCTCCTGCAGGGCCAAAGACGTTCCGGGCGCGCAGGTCAGGGCCAGGGCCAATGTGATGAGAAGAGCGGCCGCTTTGTTCAAGGCGTTTCTCCGTGGTGAGCGTTTGATCATTTGCTGAGCCGGATCACCAGTCCGTCGGGAGTCTTTTCCACGGCGGGGTGTTTCGGTCCCTTGGGGTCGTTGGCAAGGTCCAGCACCAGTCGGAGCTTGTCCGGGTGCGACCCTTGGCGGACGGCCTTCACCAGATTCGACTGGGGTTTCTCGGTATTTTTGTAGGCCCAGGAGCCGGGCAGGTCGATCACCAGCCGGGGGGGCGTGCCCAGGAGCACGGCCTCGGGCTTGGCCGAGGTGGAGGCCCCGTGCAGGGTGACCACCAGTTCGGAGCCGGAGTCGCTGACCGAGAGGCGGTCCACCACGCGGCGTTCCGGCCCTGCCTGGGTCTTGGACTCTGGCGCGGGCTTCGCGGCGGGCTTCTCTTGAGCTTTCTCCGGGGCCTTGCCCGCAGGCTTGGCCGGTTCCGGCGCGGGGCCGGACATGTCCGGGATGGCCGGGGCTTCCTGTACCGTCGGCGTCACGCCCTGCGGCGCAGCAGACGGATCAGGCGCAGCAGGGGGAGCCGTCTGCGGCGTGGCCGGAGTTGCGGGTTGCGGCGCGGCTGACTGGGTCTTCGCGGCCTGTTGCTTCTGCGCGCGCTTGAGGTCCGCCTCGGCCTTGCGCAGCTCCTCCTGGGCGCGGCGCAGGGTGTCGGCGCGGGCCTTCTGGGCCTCGGCCTCGGCGCGCTTGGCCTCGGCTGCGGCCTTCTTTTCAGCGGCCAGACGGGTCTTGCGCTCGGCTGCGGTCTCCGGCTTTTTGGGCGCGGGTTTCTCGGCTGGCGCGGGCGTGTCGAACGCGGGCTGCGGCGCGGGCGGCGAAGCCAGCTCCTGCGGCGGCGCTTCTGGCTTGGGCTCATCCGCGAAGATGGTCTGGAGCGACTGGTCCGGTTCCTGTGCGGGGCCTGGCGTCTGGCCCGTCTGGGGCGGTTGGGGCGGCTGGGCGGGCGTGCCTGACGTAATAGGCGCTTTGACCGGCGGCTTGGCGTCGGCGGGAATCCGGATGGCCTGTTCCACGGCGGGGGGGGCTGGCGGAAGCTGGCCAACCTGTTGGGCTTGCTGTTGGACCAGGGCCTGCTGCTCGGCCTGTTTGGCGGCTGTGCGCCACCAGGCCAGCCCGGCGACCACGGCTGCGGCCAGGACCACCGCCGCAAGGATGAGCATTTTGTCGTTGCGTGTCAGGGCCATTGGGACTCCTTGCGGGCCTTGGGTATCATCCTTGCGGCGGCGTCCGCAAGGGCCGGGGGATTTGCGGGGCGGTACGCCGGGGCGGTTGCCGCCATGATGAACATATTGTAATACGAAACGAAGCCAAGGAGGCCGACATGCAACGCCGAGTCCGCTCCGTCCGCGTGCCCGTGGAACTGGACGACCTGGACCTGACCGGGGTCATCGCGGAGTGCGCCAAGTACCTGCGCGACCTGGAATCAGCCACGCTTTTGAAGTCGCAGGGCAATCGCGAAGCCGCCGAGGCCCTGCTGAAGGCCCGTCAGCTGGACCTGGGCCAGCGCGTGGGGCGAAAGATCTGGGAAGCGCGGGTGAAATACGGCGAGAAGCGCCGCAAGGAGGCTCCGGGCGCGCTCGATGCTTCTGCTGATGCGCACGAGTTGTAGCGATTTTTGAAAAACATGAACATGTTTTTCAAAAATAAAATAAATGGTTCTCTTGGCTTAGTTCCGACAATACAGGAGCGGCCCATGGTGATGCCGGGCTATAGCGCCAGCGTAAGCCGCCGCCCAAGCCGGTAGCCGTCCTCGGCCACGTCCACCACGAACGGCCACACCTCCACCCCGGCGGCCACGGCCTGGCGCAGAAGCTCGCCGTACTCCGGGTCCACCACGTCCGCAGGGCCGAAGCACTCCCCGTCCGGGCGCTGCACTGCGAAAAAAAGCGCCGCCCGAGTCCCGGCCTGCCTAAGCCGCGTAAGCTCCACCAGATGCTTGCGTCCCCGCTCGGTGGGGGCGTCGGGAAACTGGGCCACGCATTCCTCCACCAGGGTGACGTTCTTCGTCTCCACCAGCAGCTCGCCGCCCGGCCCACTTAGGCGGGCGTCCAGACGTCCGCCCGCGAAGCGTGGCTCGGCCGTAAACTGCGTGTACCCCTCGCAGTCCGGCAAAAGCCCCGCCTCCCAGGCGGCGCGCAGCATGCGCGTTGGCAGGCTTGTGTTCACGCCCACCCAGAAATCCTCCCGGCAGCCGCGCAGGCGAAGCGCTTCAACCGTGCAGGCGTACTTGCGCCCCGGCGCGTCGCTCACAGAAAGAAGCGCCTCGCTTCCCCGTCGAAGCAGCCCGAGCATCGTCCCCGTGTTGTTGGTGTGGGCCGTGAAAGGCCCGGATTCGTCCTCGAAATCCATCAGGAAGCGCACCCTGCGCCCCACCAGCCGTGCCGTGCGTATTTTCCCGCCAAAGCCAACATGGGCCTGGGAAGAATTTACTGTTTCCATTTTTTCCTCTAGTGTCGAAACGGCCCGTCCGCCGTCAGACACTTCATACCTAACAGTGAGAGACGCATGCGCATTTCCCTGAAATTGTCCCGGATTCAGCCGTCAGCCACCCTGGCCATGAACGCCAAGGCCCAGGAGCTCAAAGCCCAGGGCAAGGCTGTGATCAGCCTCGCCGTGGGAGAACCGGACTTCCCCACGCCCGAGCACGTGAAGGACGCCGCCAAGGCCGCGCTGGACGCGAACTTCACCCGCTACACCCCCGTGCCCGGCATCCCCGACCTGCGCGACGCCGTGGCCGGCTATTTCACGCGCTTCTACGGAGTCACCCCGCCGCGCGAGGCGGTCATCGTGTCCAACGGCGGCAAGCAGGTGCTCTACAACCTGTTCATGGCGCTTCTGAACCCCGGCGAAGAGGTGCTGATCCCCGCGCCCTACTGGGTGAGCTACCCGGATATGGTGCTCCTGGCCGGGGGCAAGCCCGTGCCCGTGCCCACCGAGCCCGAGGACGACTTCCTGGTGTCGGTCGAGGCGCTGGACAAGGCCTGCACCCCCGGCACGCGAGTGCTGGTGCTGAACTCGCCCTCCAACCCCACGGGCTGCTGCTACAACAAGGCGCAGCTGGACGCCATCATGGAATGGGCCATCCGGCGCAACGTGTTCGTCATCTCCGACGAGATATACGACCAGCTGGTATACGCGCCTTCGGAGCCCGCCTCCTGCATCGGCTGGTGGGAGAAGCATCCCGAAAACGTGGCCGTGGTCAACGGGCTGGCCAAGAGCTTCGCCATGACCGGCTGGCGCATCGGCTACGGCGTGGCCCACCCCGATCTGGTGAAGGCCCAGTCCAAGATCCAGGGTCAGTCCACCTCCAACGTGTGCTCGTTCGCCCAGAAGGGAGCCGTGGCCGCCCTGACCGGCAGCTTCGAATACGTGGAGATGATGCGCGCCAACTTCCAGCGCAGGCGCGACCTGGCCATGAAGATCGTGTCCGGATGGCCGGGCGTGAAGTGCCCCAACCCGGGCGGCGCATTTTATCTGTTCCCGGACGTGAGCGCGTGCTACACGGACAAGACCCCTGATTCGGCCTCCCTGTGCACCCGCATCCTGGAGGAGGCCCTGGTGGCCCTGGTGCCCGGCAGCGCCTTCGGGGACGACCGCTGCATCCGCTTTTCCTACGCCGTGGACGACGAAACGCTCATCAAGGCTCTCGAGGCCGTGGGCAAGGTTCTTCTGAGCCGCTAACCATCAAGGAGCCGACGACATGTCCGACAACCTGCTCGACTGGACCAGCGCCTATCCCAAGGGAGTATTTCCAAGCGCAGGCCAGGCCCGGCTTGGGGCTTTCGTGGAAAAGCTGGCCACCGACCTCTCCGGCCCGGAGGGCGGCAGGCTTCCGTTCATCAATATGCCGCACTGGCCGTCCCTCAAGCGCGACCTGGAGATCCTGACCCCCAGGCTGAAAGGCTTCAAGCACATGCTGCTTTTGGGCATCGGCGGTTCGGCGCTCGGGCCGCGCGCGCTCCAGAAGGCCTTCTTCCCCCAGCAGGACCAGCCCGGCCACGACGGCCCCTGGCTCTGGATAGCCGACAACGTGGACGTGCCCACGCTCATGGCCTACTTCTCCAAGCTGTCACCTGAGGAGACCGTGGTGGTGGCCGTCAGCAAGTCCGGCGGCACCATCGAGACCACCAGCCAGTACTTCCTGTCCTGCCAGTGGCTCAAAGACAGCCTGGGCCAGCGCTGGAAGGACCACCTGATCATGGTCACCGGCGGCGAGGGCTTCTTCCACAAGGAGTCCCAGAAGCACGGCTTCACCACCCTGCCAGTGCCCACCTACATGGGCGGGCGCTACTCGGTGCTTTCCGCCGTGGGCCTGGTGCCCGCAGCGTTTCTGGGCATCGACTACGCGGCCATCGTGGAAGGCACCCTGGCCGTGACCAAGCCCCTGTTCGAGACCATCCTCTCGCCCAAGATCCTTTCGGCGCATCCGGCCTGGCAGCTGGCCACCTGGAACTGGTCGTTGATGGATTCAGGGTTCACCCAGCTGATATTCTTCTGCTACGTGCCGCAGCTGGCCACCATGGGCGCGTGGTTCGGGCAGCTCTGGGCCGAGAGCCTGGGCAAGCAGGGCAAGGGCTCCATGCCTCTGCCCGCCGTGGGCGTCACCGACCAGCACTCGCTCCAGCAGATGTTCCTGGACGGCCCGCGCGACAAGGGCTGCCTGTTCATCACCAGTGGCGACGAGCACCCCGGACTGGCCTTTCCCGACGACATCCCGGCAGAGTTCGGCTACCTGCGCGGCAAGACCATGGGCGACCTGCTCCCGGCCGAGGCCCTGGGCTCGCGCATGGCCATGACCCAGCGCGGCATCCCCCTGGTGGAGGCCCGCCTGGGCAGCTGCACCCCGCACGAGTGCGGGCGGCTCATGGGGCTGCTGGAGCTGACCACGCTGTTCACGGGCTGGCTCATGTCCATCGACCCGCTGGACCAGCCCGCAGTGGAGCTGGGCAAGCGCCTGGCCAAGGCCCGCCTGGGCGCGGACGGACTGGCCAAGGAAAAGGCCGAGCTGGCCGAGTTCCTGAACGCCGAGCACAAGACCACGCCGTTTTAGAAGGGCGGCGTCGATAAACAGGCGCATGATGAGGTACTCGCAGAATTCGCAGTAGGGGAACGCCTCCGGCGGCCAAAGGGCTGCGCCCTTTGGAATCCGCAATTATGCGATGCCTTTACGCGTAGTCAGACTGTTCGGCAGGTGGCGGGCGGGCAATTCTGCTGGAGCCTCGCGAAGCCCCCGCCGGAAGTCCTTGCGGGGCAGTCCCCGACCCGGTATTGATCCCAAGGCGGCCCGCCGCGCCCCCGCATGACGGGGGCGGCGGGCCGCATTCGTATCATCCCAAGTATGGCGTCCTCACAGTAAACGATTTTTATCCTTGAAAAACATGTTCATGTTTTTCAAGGACGCGACACTGGCGCCTCTCGAAGGAGCGACATGGAAAAGACCCCCCGCCAAGGCCGCTACCGCGACGGCTCTTTCGGGCTCCTGAAGTTCGTCAGCTGGGGCACCCTGGTGCTCACCCTGCTGGCGAGCCTTTTCATGTCCATCTTCCTGGCCAACCTGGCCCGGCAGGTGCTCCTGGAAAAGCAGCACGAGTTCGCCCGCCTGTGGGCCGAAACGCTCAACCACAACATCTCCCGCCGCTTCGCCCTGCCCGCCGTGCTCCAGTTCGGCGAGCTGAACCTGGCCAACCCGGAGCAGTACAGGCGACTGGAGAGCGTGGTGCGCTCAGTGCTGGAGGACTTCCCGGTCCAGGACCTGCGCATCTTCACCCCGGACGGCGTGGTGGGCTTCGCCCTGGACAAGTCCCTGGTGGGCGAGCAGGGCCTGGGGGGCGAGGCCGTGGCCCTGGCCGTGGACGAGAGCAAGCTGACCTACGAGATAATCTACCAGACCGGAGCGCTCGGAGCCATGTTCTCGGCGGAGATCGCGCCGCGCTCCGTGGTGATGCGCACCATGGCCCCGCTGCGCTTCAAGGCCACCATCGCCGCCGGGCCGGACGGCCCGTCCGATCCGAGCGACCCGGATGCCCAGAGCGGCCAGACGCCTGCTGATCCTGACAGCGCCGCGCCCGAGGCCTCAGCCTCCCCCGAGGGAGCGGCTCCCGGTGAGGGAGCAGGTGCGAAACCTGGCGCTAAACCGGGCGAAAACCAGAGCGGACCCGGACGCGGCGTGAAGATGGTCTCGGTCAACGAGGTCATCGGCGCGCTGGAATTCACCCAGGACATCACTTCCGACTACCAGAAGCTCATCACCTTCCAGCGGGTGATCATTTTGTCCGCGCTGGGCACGGCGCTGCTCATCTTCTTCGTCTTGCGCATGCTCATCCACCGCGCCGACCGCATCAACGCCCAGCGCATGCGCGAGCGCGAGGAGTACGAGCGCGAGGCCGTGCAGAACGAGAAGCTGGTCAGCATGGGGCGCATGGTGGCGGGCATCGCCCACGAGATCAGAAACCCGCTGGGCATCATCCGCTCCAGCGCCGAGCTCCTGGTGTCGCGCCTGAAGGACAAGGACCCGCTCACGGCCAAGATCATGGCCGCCATCCACGAGGAGGCCGTGCGCCTCTCCAAGACCGTGGGCGATTTCCTGGACTACGCCCGTCCCCGAACCATGAAGCTCGACCCCCTGGACCTGGGCCTGCTGATGGACCAGGCCCTGACCTTCCTGGAGCAGAAGTGCCGCGAGCAGCGCGTGGAGGTGGTGCGCGACTACCCCACCGGCGTGATGGTGGCGGGCGACAAGGACATGCTCTACCGCGCTCTCTACAACATTCTGGTGAACGCCCTGGAGGCCATGTCCGTCCAGAAGAGTCAGCAGGGCGAAGACGTGGCCGGGCAGATCGTGGTGCGCATGGCCGTGGAAAAGTCCGGGATCAGGCTGCGCATCATGGATACCGGGCCGGGCATCCCCCCGGACATCCGCGACAAGCTCCTGGACCCCTTCTTCACTACAAAAGACTCGGGCACCGGCCTGGGCCTTGCCATCACGGCCAACATCCTGCGCAGCCACGACGCGGTAATCGAGCTTGGGGACAACCCAGAGGGCGGCGCAAGGGTGGACATCCTCTTCCCCAAACCCTAGACTGAAACCATGGCAACCCACGTTCTCATATTAGACGACGAGCGCAACTACCTGCTCATCCTGGAAGCCCTGCTCTCCGACGCGGGCTACGCGGTCACCGCCCTGGACGACCCCGAGATGGGCCTTGCCTATCTGGAGGAGTCCGAGGTGGACTTGGTCATAACGGACATGAAGATGCCCAAGATGACCGGCCAGCAGGTGCTCGAACACGTCAAGAAGTCCTATCCCCACGTCCCCGTGATCATCATGACCGCCTTCGGCTCCATCGAGGCGGCGGTTGAGGCCATGCGGGTCGGAGCCTTCGACTACGTCACCAAACCCTTCGCCAACGACGAGCTCATGCTCACCGTGGCCAAGGCCGCCCAGTTCGCAAAGACCCAGCGCGAGAACATCTTCCTGCGCCAGAGCCTGGAAGAACGCTACGCCGTGCATCAGGTCATCGGCCGCTCCAAGGCCATGGGGCAGGTGCTGGAACTGGTGGACCGGGCCGCGCCGTCGCGCTCCACGGTGCTCATCATGGGCGAATCCGGCACCGGCAAGGAGCTGATCGCCAAGGCCATCCACTACGCCTCGCCCCGCAAGGACCAGCCCTTCGTCACCGTGAACTGCATGGCCTTGAGCCCCGGCGTGCTGGAGAGCGAGCTGTTCGGCCACGAGAAGGGATCGTTCACGGGCGCGGTGGCCAAGCGCCGGGGGCGCTTCGAGATGGCTCACGGCGGCACGCTCCTGCTGGACGAGATCGGCGAGCTCTCGCATGACCTCCAGGTGAAGCTTCTGCGCGTGTTGCAGGAGCGCACCTTCGAACGCGTGGGCGGCACCGAGTCGGTGGAGGTGGACATCCGCGTGGTGGCCGCCACCAACAAGAACCTTCAGGATTGCGTGGCCGCCGGAACCTTCCGGGAGGACCTGTTCTACCGGCTGAACGTGGTGCGCATCGACATGCCCGCCCTGCGTGAGCGCCGCGAGGACGTGCCGCTCCTGGCCAGTCATTTTTTGAGGAAATACGCCTCCGAGAACGAAAAGAGCGTGCAGGGCTTCACCACCGAGGCCATGGACGCGCTTACCGGCTACGAATGGCCCGGCAACGTGCGCCAGCTCCAGAACGTGGTGGAGCGCTGCGTGGTGCTGGCCTCCGGGGAGCTTATCGGCGTGGACGACCTGCCCGCCGAGCTGCGAGACGAGGACACCCAGTACAAGTCCGCCGTGGACCTTTTGCCCGTGCAGCTGAACCTCTCCGACACCCTGGAGAAGATCGAGGCCGCCCTGGTGCGCCGCGCCCTGGCCCGCTCCGACTTCGTGCAGGTGAAGGCCGCCGAGATGCTGGGCATCTCCAAGAGCCTTTTGCAATACAAGCTCAAGAAGTACACCATTGCCGGGCATTGATCCGCCGCCAGAGGGTGGCATCGCCGAGTATGTGACGGCCCTCAAGGCCTCGGAGCGCCTGAAGGACCGCATCTGCCACCACCGCGTCATCCCGGGCAGGGCCGCCGAGTACGGCGAACCGGCGCGGCCCCTGTCGCGCGCCGTGGCGGAGATGCTGGCCGCGCGGGGGATAGAGCGCCTGTTCAGCCATCAGGCCCTGGCCTGCTCATTGGCGCGGGCCGGGCGGCATGTGGTCTCGGCCACGCCCACCGCCTCCGGCAAGACCCTCACCTACACGCTCCCCGTGCTGGAGCAGCTCCTGGCCGACCCGGCCAGCCGCGCCCTGTTCATGTTTCCCCTGAAAGCCCTGGCCCAGGACCAGCTGCGGGCCTTTACGGAGCTCACCTCCACGCTGCCCAGGTCCGCCCGGCCCACGGTGGCGGTCTACGACGGCGACACCACGCCCTACCAGCGCAAGAAGCTCAGGCAGAATCCCCCCAACGTGCTCATCACCAACCCGGAGATGCTGCATCTGGCCATCCTTCCCCATCATGAGACCTGGTCCACCTTCCTGGCCGGGCTGACCCACATCGTGGTGGACGAGGTGCACACCTACCGGGGCGTGATGGGCTCGCACATGGCCCACGTGTTCCGGCGTCTGGCCCGGGTGTGCGAGCGCTTCGGGGCCAAGCCCACGCACCTGTTCTGCTCGGCCACCATAGGAAACCCCGGCGAACTGGCCCACATGCTCACGGGCCTTCCCGTTGAGGTGGTCAGGGAGTCGGGCGCGCCCTCGGGCAAGCGGCACTTCCTGTTCGTGAACCCCCTGGAGGGTGCGGCGCACACGGCCATCCTGCTGCTCAAAGCCGCCCTGGCGCGCGGGCTCCGCACCATCGTGTACGCCCAGTCTCGCAAGATGGTGGAACTCATCGCCCTGTGGGCTTCCCAGAAGGCCGGACCCATGGCGCCGCGCATCAGCGCCTACCGGTCGGGATTTCTGCCCGAGGAGCGCCGCGACATCGAGAGCCGCATGGCCTCGGGGGAGCTCTTGGCCGTCATCACCACCTCGGCCCTGGAGCTTGGCATCGACATCGGCGGCCTGGACCTGTGCATCCTGGCCGGCTACCCCGGCACGGTCATGTCCACCTGGCAGCGCGGGGGCAGGGTGGGGCGCAACGTGCGGGAATCCGCCGTGATCCTGGTGGCCGGGGAGGACGCCCTGGACCAGTACTTCATGCGCCATCCGGAGGACTTTTTCGACCGCCCCCCGGAAGACGCCGTGGTCAACCCGGACAACCCGGCCATCCTGGCCCGGCATCTGGAGTGCGCCGCCGCCGAGTACGCCCTGCGCCCCGGCGAGGCCTATCTGGCCCCGAAGCCGGTGCAGACAGAGCTTACGCGCCTGATGGATTCGGGGAAGCTCCTGCTGGACGCGGCGGGCGAGCGCATCCACAGCGCGCGCAAGTCCCCGCACCGGGACGTGGACCTGCGCGGCTCGGGCGGGCGCTACCACATCGAGGCCGACGGCGTGTCCATCGGCTTCATGGACGAGCATCGCGCCTTCCGCGAGGCGCATCCCGGCGCTGTGTACCTGCACCGGAGCGTGAGCTACGTGGTGGAGTCGCTGTCCCTGTCCGAGCGCATGGCCCTGGTGGCCGCCAAACAGGTGGACTATTACACCCGGCCGCGCGGCAACAAGACTACCGAGATTCTGGAGATCCGCGAACAGGGCGCGGCATTCGGGGCGCGCATCGGCCTTGGGCGGCTCAAGGTCACGGAGACCATCACCGGGTACGAGCGCCGCAAGACGCGCGGCGGGCAGCTTTTGAACATCGTGCCCCTGGACCTGCCGCCGCTCACCTTCGAGACCGAAGGGTTGTGGTTCGAGATTCCGCGCTACGCCCAGGACGAGGCCGAGCGCAGGCTGTTCCACTTCATGGGCGGCATCCACGCCGTGGAGCACGCGGCCATCGGCATCCTGCCGCTCCTGGTGATGACCGACCGCAACGACCTGGGCGGCATCTCCACGCCCCTGCACCCGCAGCTTGGCCGGGCGGCGGTGTTCATCTACGATGGCGTGCCCGGCGGCGTGGGGCTGACCCGCCAGGCCTACGCCCGCGCGACGGAGCTCATGGAGCGCACGCTCTCGGCCATCACCGGGTGCTCCTGCGAGAACGGCTGCCCCTCCTGCGTGCACTCGCCCAAGTGCGGCTCCGGTAACCGCCCCATCGACAAGGTGGCCGCGCAGTTCGTGCTGGAGGCGGTGATTCGCGGTACGCCGGAGACGGAAGAGCTTTTCGCTGTGGAGACCGTTTCGACATCTGAGGAGATTTTCGGGAGGGACCAAGGCATGGCGACGCAGAACGATCAGAGGGCCCTGGCCGCCCCGAAGCGCTTCGTGGTGTTCGACCTGGAGACCCAGCGCTCCGCCCAGGAGGTGGGCGGCTGGCACAACGCCCGCAAGATGGGGGTGTCGGTCGGCGTCGTTTACGACTCGGGCCTGGACGACTTCCTGGTGTTCAGTGAGGAACGCATGGACGAGCTGATCCAGGCGCTGGCGCAGGCCGATCTGGTGGTGGGCTTCAATTCGCTGCGCTTCGACTACGAGGTGCTGCGCGGCTACACGACGTTCGATTTCTCGACCCTGCCCACGCTTGACATGCTGGACCACATCAAGGCCCGCCTGGGGGTGCGCCTTTCGCTCGACAGCCTGGGCAGCGCCACGCTCAATGCGGCCAAGACCGCCGACGGGCTGCAGGCCCTGGAATGGTGGAAGCAGGGCCGCATCGATGAAATCACGAAGTATTGCACTGCGGACGTGGCCATAACCCGCGACCTGTATCTGTTTGGGCGCGACAACGGCTACCTGCTCTACCGCAACAAGGCCCAAAAAGTGGTGCGTTGTCCCGTGAAGTGGCTCTAGGCGTCATTCCCGGCTTGTCAGGGCCGTGGACACGGGCTAAGGGTTGCTGCAAGGCTTGAGCAAAGAAGCCCGGACCAGTAACCCAGAAGGACGACCAGATGAAATTAACCACACGCAGCCGCTATGGAACCAGGATGCTTCTCGATCTGGCCCAGAACGGCGGCAACGGCCCTGTACGGGTCAGCGAAATCGCCAGTCGTCAGGGCATTTCCGTGAAATATCTGGAGAAGCTCTCCCGTATATTGAAGAAGGCCGGTCTCATCCGCAGCATGCGCGGTTCCAAGGGGGGGCACTTGCTGGCCAAGCCGCCTGCGGACATCTCCATGGGCGAGATCGTGCGCGCCCTGGAGGGCGATCTGAATCTGGTCACCTGCTGGACCGAGCGCACCAGCTGCCCGCGCCTGAAGACCTGCGTCACCAGCAGGCTGTGGCAGGAGGTCAGCAAGGCCCTGCTGGAACGCCTGGACGCCATGAGCCTGGAAGAGCTGCTGAAATCCAGCACCGCCGAGGACGCCCTGGCCGCCTGCGAGGGCGGGAAGGCTCCCGAGCGGGAGCTGGCCGAAACCAACTGATCCCCTTGGGACGGCTGTCCGTCCTCACGCTCTGATATTCGTCGGCGGGCCTTTCGGCCCGTCGGCATTTTCCTGCCCAGTATCAACTCCCCGTCCGGCATGAGCCTGACGCGAGTCCGATGCGCTGGCCTCGGGTTCGTGGAAGCTTTCGGCCCGCCCTGCGTGGCGCAGGCGTCTGCGCTTGGCCCCGGAGCCTGTCACGGGTATGGCGAAGGCTCGCAGGCCCCCTCACCCTTTCCAGGCGCTTTCCCGTCATAGCCCGTCCGGGCCGAGGCGTCCGTTGTCCGGCGTCTCCACCCGCACGACAGGGCTCTGCACACTTCAGATCGTCTCCCATGCCGTAGGAATTCTCCTCTTGGAACTCTTCCGGACTCTTTCGGTCGAGCTTTGAAAGTACACCATTGTACGAAAGTTCACAAATTGATGTTTGCTCCGGTGGAGCCCCCATGCAATTCCTCCTTTTGTGGTAGGGTGATTACGTAAAGGTATTTATGCATCCATTCCCTGAAGGTAGAGAAATAAGGGTGTTGACAGAGTGTTCACGCAGGCGTAGGTCGCATATACCTGAATTCCGCTCTGCGCACAGGACTGTTGCATGCCTGCATCAGGACAGCAGCATCCGCGAAACGGAGTGGAATCGGGTCGCAGTGCATAGGCCGGACGCCAATTTGAATTCCCGGCAGGTGCAGGCGGTTGATGGGGTGGGGGGTTCGAGTCCGCGCAGGACGCCAAACAGTGCGCGGGCTGGTGGTGTTGCGTGGCGGCGCAGTCCGTGGCCGTGCAGCTTCCGGCTCATGCTACGTTGATCAAGTGTCCTGCGCACCGGCAGACCGTACGGCCTGCGGGGGCGCTCTCGGTGCGTCTTCTCGTTCAGGCTGTCCGCGTGCATGCGTCCGGCGTCATTTCAGGCTGTCTGGCCTGGATGCGCGCCAGGTTCGCCATCCCCCCTTCATCATATGGATCGTGCATGAACCGCCCAGGCGGGTGGAACACTGTTGGTGGCCGGTTGCCGCATGGCGTCCGGCAGGGGACTTTGGCCCATCACTTTCAAAGGAGACGCCATGTACGCATTCGTGAACGGTCCATTGGTATGGATTGCCTTCGCCGTGTTCGTCTTGGGCAGCATCTGGCAGATCGCCTCGCTGTACAAGATGTCCAAACGCACGGACAAGGTCTTCTACAACCACTACAACGCCTCGGCGGCAGCGGGTTCGGTATGGGCCTGGCTCATGCCTTTCGGTTCGCGCAGCTGGCGCGAGCATCCCGGCCTGACCGTGGGCACCTTCGCCTTTCACGTCTGCCTGATCGTGGCTCCGCTCCTGGCCCTGGGGCACGCAACCACCCTGAAGTTCAATCTTGGAATCGGCTGGCCCAGCCTGTCCGACTCGGTGATCGACGCCATGACCATGGTGTTCCTGGCAGCCGCCCTGTTCCTGCTGGTGCGCCGCTTCGTGCTGCCCCAGGTGCGCATCGTCACCGAGCCCAAGGACTTCGTTGTCTGGGCCATCACCTTCCTGCCCTTCCTGACCGGGTTTCTGTGCTACCACAAGATGCTGCTCGACCCTGACACCATGCTCATGCTGCATGCGCTTTCGGGATGCCTGATGCTCATCTGCGTCCCGTTCACCAAGCTGGCCCATGCGTTCCTGTTCTTCATGACCCGCGCCTTCATCGGCAGCGAGTTCGCCCGCCGCGGCACCAAGACCTGGTAGGAGGCTCAACATGTCAGATCAAATGCCTGTCAACGCCGAAGAGATCATGGCGGTCATCGAGCGCAACGACACCGCACGTCTGCGCGCCTGGCTCAAGACCTGCACCTCCTGCGGCCTGTGTTCGGAGTCCTGCTTCTTCTACATGGCCAACGACGACAACCCCGAGTTCATGCCCCAGTACAAGGCCCGCAAGACCCTGGGCGAACTGATCAAGAACAAGGGCAAGGTCACCCGCGAGCAGCTCGAAGAGATGAAGGAGATCGCCTGGGCCAAGTGCACCATGTGCCGCCGCTGCTCCCAGTACTGCCCCTTCGGCATCGAGATCGCGGTCATGATCAACGTCGCCCGCCAGTGCATGCGCACCCAGAACGTGTGCCCTGATCGCCTGATGACCATCGACCAGAGCTACGTCGAATTCGGCAACCAGATGTCCATCCCCGACGAGGAATTCGTCGAGACCTGCGAGTGGATGGCCGAGGAAGGCCAGGACCGCCTGAACGGCCTGGAAATCCCCATCGACAAGGAAGACACCGACATCATGTTCGTGGTGAACTCCCGCGAGCCCAAATACTATCCGCAGGACATCCAGGAAGCCGCCATGGTCATGCATGCGGCCGGCGAGAACTGGACCATGCCCAGCCACGGCTGGGAGGCCACGAACCTGTCCATGTTCTCCGGCAACCTCCAGGTGGCCGGCATGGTGGCCCAGTCGGTGTACGACGCGGCCAAGAAGCTGAACGCCAAGAAGATCTGCATCACCGAGTGCGGCCACGCCTACCGCGCCGCCAAGTACGAAGGCCCCTACTGGACCAAGCAGCCGAACGGTCAGCCCCCCGTGGAAGTCACCCACGCCGTGGCCCTGTTCCACAGCTACATGAAGGAAGGCAAGATCAAGCTGAAGCACAAGTTCCACGACGTGATCACCTACCAGCACCCCTGCAACCTGTCGCGCTCCGGCGACCTGGGCGAGCTCGGCGATGAACTCATGGAAATGTTGTGCGAGAAGTACGTTCCCATGGAGCCCCACCGCGAATGGAGCCACTGCTGCTGCGGCGGCGGCGGATTCATCCCCATGGGCGCGGACTACAAGAAGACCCGCATGATCGCAGGCAAGGTCAAGGCCGAGCAGATCCAGAAGACAGGGGCCAAGTTCGTGCTGGTGCCCTGCCACAACTGCACCGACCAGATCAACGACCTGAACAAGGAATATGACCTGGGCATCAAGGTCATGAGCTTCAAGGAACTCATCTGCGAACTCATGGAACTCCCGCCCCACATGAAGCCCGAAGGAGAGGAGGACGAATAATGCGCCGCATTCACACACTCGCCGCCGTGTTCGCGGCCATCATGCTCTGCTCGTTCGTCCTTGTGGGCCATGCCCAGGATGACAAGATGACCCTCAAGGGCGACAAAAACGCACAGCGCAGCCCCGTGATGTTCACTCACGGCAAGCACACCGCGTCCGTGGCCGCCAAGGGCTACGGCTTCGAGGACTGCAAGACCTGTCACCACAAGTACGACAAGGACAAGAAGAACGTGTGGGAGGCGGGCGACGAGACCTCCTGCGCGGCCTGCCACTCCGGTCCCAAGGCCACCAGCAAGATCGGCCTGCAGGACGCCTTCCACAAGCAGTGCTGGGGTTGCCACGAGAAGATGCCCAAGGAAAAGAACCTCTCCTACGGCCCGCGCTCCTGCGCTGGATGCCATACGGTGAAGTAACTCAGAGTTGGTCGGGAGTCCCCACCCCGCCGCCCCGGTTTCCGGGAGCCGAAAGGCTCCTGGGGCCGGGGTTTTTTGTTGGCTTGTTCCAGATGTGAACAATCAGGGAGTGTTTTGAACGGCGTTCAAATGAGAAGGGGCTGGGCGCACCCGGACAACGGGCTGCACAATCCGGATGAGAGAAGGCTGCAAGCGTCGAAGATTGCGGGGAAGATCGGGGGAATGCGACGCCCGGATGAGGGTCGCGAGGCAGACGCGCCAGTACCCGCGTGGCGCAATCGCCTGCGTCGGACCTGATCTGGGAGGGGTAAGCGCTTCGCCTGGGGGCGTCCGAGAGATGCCCGCTCAAAGCGCAATCGAGCTGATTCCCGGCAACATCCTGGAAAACCGAGGTAAAGAGGTATGACGAAAGCTATCGCGCGGGCAAGGCAACCCTTTTCCGACGGGGCGCTGGGCGCGGGCGTGGCAGGGGGCGAGCCAGAATAACCATACTAAAATGGTATGCAATTGCGGGCGTTAAAGAAAAAAATCCCGCCTGAAAAGAGGGGTATTTCCCGGATAATCCAGACGGGCGTTAAACCTGCTGGCGTGGGGCCATGCGCGCGTCTCTCTTCCGGCATGTCCCTTCTTTCACGAACTGCTTGACGAAGCTCTTGTCTGTAGTCTAGTCCGAGGGTCAAAATCGTTTCAGGCTAGCTGTTTATTACAGCACCTGCGCTGATCGGAGGGGTGGGTCTCCGACGGTGTGGTTTCAGGCGTTCAACCCTAGAGGCAAGGACGGGATGCGTATGGTGAAACGTGTTTCCAGATCACGATGGGGCAGGGTCTGTTTCCTGACTCTGACGCTCTCGCTGACGGCGGCTTTGGTGGCCGGTTTCGGCGTGGGCTTCGGGGATCAGGCCAAGGCGCAGTCGCCGCAGATCCTCATGAGTGGTACCGCCATCGGCGGAAAGCCCGGACAGGGACCCCTGTCCAAGGCGCAGTTCAACCATCAAAAGCATGAGGCCGCAGTTTCCAACTGCGACACCTGCCACCATACCGGCGACCAGACCTCCTGTTCCAGCTGCCATACCAGCCAGGGTTCCCCTGACGGCGGCAACGTTCAGCTTTCCCAGGCCATGCACGCAGCCCAGTCCAAGGCCAGCTGCGTGGGCTGCCACTTCAAGGAAACCCAGAAGAAGCAGTGTGCGGGCTGCCACCGCAACATCGCGGCCGGTCCCAAGGACGCTTCCTGCGTGGCCTGCCACAAGGACCCCAAGGCCGCCCCGGCTCCCGCCGCCAAGCCTGCCCAGCCCGACGTGGTTGAAATCGGCGCGATCTCCAAGCAGTACGCAGCCGTTTCCTTCAACCACTCCGCGCACATGGATTACCTCAAGGACGCCGCCAAGGGCGATCTGGCCAAGGCTTTCCACACCCAGCCCGACACGCTGTGCCAGGGCTGCCATCACTACACCCCGGCTGGCATGGCTCCGCCCAAGTGCGGCACCTGCCACGGCAAGTCCTTCTCCCAGGACGACCCGAAGCGCCCCGGTCTGATGGCCGCTTATCACATTCAGTGCATTCAGTGTCACAAGGCCATGGGCGTCGAGCCGGTCCCGGCCACGGACTGCAAGGGCTGCCACGCGCCCAAGAAATAAGAGGTAGCTATGAACCGCAGACACTTCCTGGGGCTTGCAGGCGCGGCGACCGCCACGGCCGTGGCTGGCACGGCCAACGCCGCTGCCGGGCACTCCTTCGAGGGATACCCCAACTCCTACGGCGTCCTTTTTGACGCCAGCCGTTGCATCGGCTGCCGCCAGTGCGAAATGGGATGCAACACGATCAACTCCAAGAACGTCACCGAACCCTGGACCACCCTTCCCCAGAAGGACGCCAAGGTGTTCGAGGACCTCAAAGGCATGAACGCCACCAATCGTACCGACGCCACCATGTACACCCTGGTGAACAAGTACGAGCCCCAGGCTCTGGGCGGCAAGGAGCCGGTCTTCAAGAAGATGCAGTGCATGCACTGCAAGGAGCCCGCCTGCGCGTCGGCCTGCTTCGTCAAGGCCTTCACCAAGCAGCCCGAGGGCGGCGTCACCTACAACGGCAGCGTGTGCGTCGGCTGCCGCTACTGCATGGTCGCCTGTCCCTGGGACGTTCCCACCTACGAATACAAGAAGCTCGTCCCCTACGTGCAGAAGTGCCACATGTGCCACCCGCACATTAAGTCCGGCGTCGCCAAGCTGCCCGCCTGCGTGTCGGCCTGCCCCATGGAGGCCCTGACCTGGGGCAAGCGCACCGACCTCCTGAAGGAAGCCTGGAAGCGCATCGGCAACGTGCCGGGCAAGTACCTGCCCCACGTGTACGGCGAGCGCGAGATGGGCGGCACCAACTGGATGTACATCTCCAACGTGCCCTTCGCCCAGATCGGCCTGCGCGAGGATCTGGGAACCACCCCTGCTCCCCAGCTGACCAGCTCCGCGCTGGGACTGGTCCCCCTGGTCGCGTGCCTCTGGCCCGTTCTCCTGGGCGGCATCTGGCAGATCACCAAGTGGAAGGACAAGAGGGCCGAGGACGAGAAACAAAAAGCCGTTGCCGAGGCGATCGCTCATGAGCGCGCCAAGGCCGGGAAATAAGGAGGCCGACCATGAGCAATCACGATCACGGCGCTCAGCCGGTCATTCTGCCTCCTACGGAGGCCTGGGGCGTAATCAAAAGCCTTATGAGCCCCAAGACCTATCTGCAGTTCGCCAAGGAACACCCGATCCTGTCGCTCATCTTCGTGGTGGGCGTGGTCGTCACCATCAACCGCTTCCTGGTGGGCGGACTGGCGGCTACCACCAACCTGGACGACAACAACCCCTGGGGCATCTGGATCAGCTTCGACCTGCTCTGCGGCGTCGCCCTGGCCGCCGGTGGCTACACCACCACGGCAGCTGGCCTGATCTTCAACATCAAGGGATTCCGCACGGCCATCAAGCCTGCGATCCTGACCGCGTTTCTCGGCTACGCCTTCGTCGTGTACGCCCTGCTGTACGACGTGGGCCAGCCCTGGCGCCTGCCTTACCCCGTGTTCTGGTCGCCGGGCACAAGCTCGGTCCTCTTCGAAGTCGGCCTGTGCGTCATGCTGTACGTCACGGTGCTGATGATCGAATGGATGCCCAACTTCACCGACTGGGTGGGTTGGCAGAAGATCAGCCACATCATCCACAAGTGCACGATTCCCCTGACCGTGATGGGCGTGGTGCTCTCCACCATGCACCAGTCCTCGCTCGGCATGCTCTACCTCATCGCGCCGCACAAGATGCACCCGCTCTGGTACACCTACCAGCTGCCCTTGCAGTTCTTCGTGTCCTCGATGTTCGCGGGCATGTCCATGGTCATCTTCGAGGGAACCATCTCGCATCACTACCTGCACAGCCGCATGAGCCCGGAATACAATCGTGACCACGATGGTATCCTGTTCTCCTTCGCCAAGGCCTGCTCCATCGTCATGCTGGGCTACTTCGCCATGAAGATCATGGCCATCGCCGGCGAAGACAAGTGGGGCTACATCTTCCACGGGAAGTACGGCCTGATGTGGCTCACCGAGATGTTCGGCTTCGTGCTGCTGCCCGCCTTCCTGTACGCAGTGGGCTACCGCAACAAGCACACCGGCACCATCAAGGTGGCCGCCACCCTGGCGGTGCTCGGCATCGTGTTCAACCGCTTCAACGTCTCCTGGTTCGGCTTCAACGTGCACCTGCCCGAGTCGGCACGGTACACGCCCTCGCTCCAGGAAATCATTGTCTCGGTTTTCGTGGTCACCCTGATCATCCTGTGCTTCCGCTTCATCTCCAAGTACATGGCGATCTTCTCCGACCACCCGGCCTACAAGGGCCACCATTAAGAGAGGAGAATAGGACATGGAATTCCACGTCTATCACGACTTCATGGTCTACACCAAAGGGGTGGCCTACATCCTGATGGCCGTCACCCTGGGCGCCGCCCTGGGCTGGTGGATCTTCCTGACCGGCAAAGAGCCCAAGGACGACAACCACCATTAGGCCCCGGCCCGCCGGACCGCCTTACGACTGCAAAGGCCACGGAGCACCGCTCCGTGGCCTTTTTGCGTCTGGCGGGGGATTTGCCGCATGTCCGCACACGGCACTATCGGCATGCCCCACATGGCAGGCATAGGCAGGCACAGCCCGATGCGATCCAACCCGGAGGGCATGTCTTGACCGGCGAGATATGGCGGGATCTGGCATGTCCCGGCGTAGCCCCAACCGCTTGCCCTGCGCGGGCCCTGCGGCTACAAGAGCTGAGCTTTTCGCGGAGGTTCTGCCATAGCCCTTTCCGTGCTCGTCGCGCTGGTCTTGGCGCTCATCCTTGCCGTGGTCGTGCTGGGCGGGATGCAACGCGGCCTGCGCTCCATCGCGGGGGCGGGGCAGCTCGCGTCGGGGCTGGCGCTGGTGGCAGCCGGGCAGGGCGCGTGGCTGCATTCCCTGTGGATGGGGGTCTCTTCCCGGGGGCTTGGCGGTCAGGCGGCTCACCGCGACATCTTCGATTTTTCCGACCCGCTTCAGGTCCTGCTGCTCCTGGCGGTTCCGACTGCGGGAGTCATTCTTCTCATCCTGGGCGTCAGGCGCATGGCCCCGAGCCTTCAGGAGCTTCGGGCCGCCCGCGAAGCCCTGCGCGACAACGAAGCCCGCTACCGTCTCGTGACCGAGAACCAGACCGACCTCATCATCAAGCTGGACCGTGTAGGCCGTTTCCTGTCGGTCAGCCCGTCTTATTGCCGGGCCTTCGGCAAATCCGAGGCCGAGCTCCTGGGCTCGGCCTTCATGCCCGTGGTCCACGAGGACGACCGCGCGGCCACGGACAGGTTCCTGAGCGCCCTGGCGCGCCCTCCCCATATCGCCACCATGGAGAACCGGGTACTGACCGCCCAGGGCTGGCGCTGGTACTCCTGGCACGACACCGCAGCTGTGGACCCGCAGGGGCTGGTGCACGAGATCATCGCGGTTGGCCGGGACGTCACCTCGCGCAAGCTGGCCGAGGAGGCCTCCCACGAGGATTCCGCCCGCTTCAGGGCCATCGTGGAGTCGTCGCCGCTTGGCATGCAGCTCTATCGCATGGAGCAGGACGGCACCCTCATCTTTGTGCGGGCCAACGCGGCAGCGGACGCGATCCTTGACCTGGACAACACCCGCTTCATCGGAAAAACCATCGACGACGCTTTCCCCTCCCTGGCAGGCACGGAGATCCCCGAGCGGTTCCGCGAGGTCTGCCGTACAGGCCAGACCTGGGAGGCCGAGCAGTTCCTGTACAAGGACAGGCACATCTCCGGGGCTTTCCGCATCAGGGCCTTCCGCACCGCGCCGGGCGAGGTGGCCGTGTTCTTCGAGGACATTTCCGAGCGCAACCGCCTGGAGTCGCAGGTGGAGCATCTGGCCCTGACCGACGCCCTGACCGGCACCGCCAACCGCACACTGCTCATGGAGCGCCTGGGGCGCGCCCTGGAACGGCGCAAACGGCGCGACGACTACCGCTACTGCCTGCTCTTCATCGACCTGGAGCGCTTCAAGACCGTGAACGACAGCCTGGGCCATCAGGCCGGGGACGACGTGCTGCGCGAGAGCGCCGTGCGCATCCAGAACTGCGTGCGCACCCTGGACACCGTGGGGCGTTTCGGCGGGGACGAGTTCCTGGTGCTGCTGGAGGATTTCGAGACCTTCCGTACCGTGATCAAGGTCATGAGGCGCATCCAGGAGGCCCTGAAGCTCCCCATCCCGGCTGGCGGGCGCGAGGTGCGCCTGGGGAGCAGCATAGGCCTGGCCATGGGACTGGCCACGCACAGCTGCGCCGAGGAGCTGGTGCGCCAGGCGGATCTGGCCATGCGCAGGGCGCGCGAGCGTGGGCGCAACCGCTTCCGGGTGTTCTCGCCCAGCATCCTGCGCCAGACCGAGCGCATCCTCCAGCTGGAAGGGGACCTGGAGAGCTCTCTGGCAAACGGCGACTACCATCTGGTCTACCAGCCCATCATGAGCCTGGGCGGCGGCGATCTGGTCGGCTTCGAGACCCTGGTCCGCTGGAACCATCCTGAGCTGGGACCGGTGTCCCCAATGGAGTTCATCCCCCTGGCCGAGGAGACCGGCAAGATCGTGCCCTTGGAGCAGTGGATCATGCGCGAGGCCCTGCGCACCTTCGCCGGGTGGCGCGCCAGCTATCCGCACGCGGCAGGGCTCACGCTCTCGGTGAACCTGTCGGCCCGGCACATCCCGGACCAGGATTTCACCCGTTTTGTGCTGGAGACGCTGGCGGAGAACGGACTGCCTTCGGCTTCGGTGAAGTTCGAGATCACCGAGACCTCGCTTTTGACCGGCGGCGCTCCCATGATCCGCAAGCTCGAACAGCTCCGGGCCGTGGGCGTGCGCTTCTGCATCGACGATTTCGGAACAGGGTACTCGTCCATGGCCTACCTGAACAGGCTGCCCATCGATGACCTCAAACTGGACATAGCCTTCGTCAGGCATCTGGAAACCCGCGCGGACACACTGGAAATCGCCAGGGCCATCATCGGGCTGGCCCACGGGCTGGGCCTCTCCGTGGTGGCCGAAGGCATCGAGACCCTGGGCCAGCGCGCCATCCTGCAGGAGATCGGTTGCGAGATGGGCCAGGGGTATCTGTTCGCGCGTCCGATGACTGCGCAGGACGTGGAATCCACATACTTCGAATCCCCAAGGAGAGAACATGCCCACCAGTGACCCCGCCAAGGATCTGGAGACGATCTTCACCGCAGCGCTTCACCGCATCGACCCCTACAAGATGATCACCAACCACGTCCGCCTGGAGGGCGACGTGCTGGTGGTGGACATGGAGGGCGAGGTGCGCCGGGTGGACCTGACGCCGTTTTCGCGCATCCTGGTGCTGGGCGGCGGCAAGGCTTCGGCCCGCATGGCCAGGGCCTTCGAGGAACTCCTGGGCGGGAGGATAACGGCTGGGCTGGTGGTGGTGAAGTACGGCCACACGGACACGCTCACGCGCATCGAGCAGGTGGAGTCCGGGCATCCCGTGCCGGACCAGAACGGCGTGGACGGCGCGCTCCGGCTGGCCGAGCTGGCCCGCGGCGCCGACGACAAGACCCTGGTCATCACCTGCATCTCCGGGGGCGGCTCGGCGCTCATGCCTGCGCCGCTTCGCTACGTGGTAAACGGCGAGACCATCGTGCTGACCCTTTCCGACAAGCAGGAGACCACCAAGGCCCTCTTGGCCTGCGGGGCCGACATCCGCGAGATCAACTGCCTGCGCAAGCACCTGTCCATGCTCAAGGGCGGGCGTTTCCTCAAGCTCATGGCCCCGGCCAGGAGCCTCAACTTCATCCTGTCCGACGTGGTGGGCGACTGCCTCCAGACCATCGCCTCAGGCGTCACCAGCGCCGACGAGGGCACCTTCGCCGAGGCCATGGGCATCGTTCGCAAATACGGCATCGCGGACAAGCTGCCCCCCAACGTGCTCAAGGTTTTGACCCTGGGCGAACAGGGTGCGGTGGAGGAGACGGTGAAGCCCGGCGACCCTGTGCTGGCCCTGGCCGACAACATCCTCATCGGCACCAACCAGGCCGCGCTGATGGCAGCCTGCGACAAGGCTCGCGAGCTCGGCTACAACGTGGCCCCCCTGACCTGCCTGCTGACCGGCGAGGCCCGCGAGGCCGCCAAGTTCCAGGCGGGCATCGCCAAGGACGTGCGCAAGTCCGGCATGCTGGTGGCCAAACCCGCCTGCGTGCTGCTGGGCGGCGAGACCGTGGTGACCCTGGCCGGAGAGGGCAAGGGCGGGCGCAACCAGGAGATGGCTCTGGCCTTCCTGGCCGAGATGGACAAGGACGCCGACTCGGGCAAAAACATCTATTACCTGTCCGCCTCGACAGACGGCTCGGACGGCCCCACGGACGCCGCAGGAGCCTTCGCAACGCCGCAATTGTTGGAAAAAGCCCGGAAAATGGGCCTGTCCATGGGGAAAGCCCTGGCCGAGAACGACTCCTACCACTTTTTCGAGGCCCTGGGCGGCCTGTACAAGACCGGCCCCACCATGACCAACGTGTGCGATCTGCATATGATCGTGGTGATATAGCTTGACAAGACAGCCTCGCTGAGAGGAATTTGTCTGGATTCGAACACATCCATCAGCCCGGAGGAGAGCATGACCCGAGTGATTGCGCTCATGGCTTTGCTGTTGTCGTTGGCGGTCCCCGCCATGGCGGAACCCGTCGCAAACCCCGTTCCCATCGGCTTTGCCGTGGCCACAACCAGCAACGTGGCCCTTTTCGGCGAAGAGCAGATGAACGGCGCGAAAATCGCCGAGGCCTATTTCAACGCCCAGAACGGCATCAACGGCACCCCCATCAAGCTGATCTACCAGGACACCGCCGGCGACGAAGCGGGCGCGGTCAACGCTTTCCAGAGCCTGATCACCGGCAAGGTCGTGGCCATCATCGGCCCCACCCTGTCCCAGCAGGCCTTCGCGG
The DNA here is from genome assembly GCF_000429325.1 of Fundidesulfovibrio putealis DSM 16056. Classification (NCBI taxonomy): domain Bacteria; kingdom Pseudomonadati; phylum Thermodesulfobacteriota; class Desulfovibrionia; order Desulfovibrionales; family Desulfovibrionaceae; genus Fundidesulfovibrio; species Fundidesulfovibrio putealis. The sequence goes on along the minus strand of NZ_AUBQ01000013.1, from coordinate 51,127 downwards.
CCAACCCCCTGGCCGACCGGGCCAAGGTGCCCGTGGTCGGACCCTCCAACACCGCCAAGGGCATCCCCCAGATCGGCGAGTTCGTGGGCCGCATCTCCGCCCCCATGACCGACGTGGCTCCCAACTCCCTCAAGAAGGCCATGGCGCTGAACCCCAACATCAAGCGCGTGGTGGTGATGTTCGCCCAGAACGACGCCTTCTCCGCCTCGGAGACCGGCATCTTCCAGGAAGCCATCAAGGGCCTGGGGCTTGAGGTCGTCACCATCCAGAAGTTCCAGACCACCGACACCGACTTCACCACCCAGGTGACCGCCGTGCTCGGCGCCAACGCCGACCTGGTGGTCATCTCCGGCCTCGCCGCCGACGGCGGCAACCTGGTGAAGCAGCTGCGCCAGCTGGGCTACAAGGGCCTGATCGTCGGCGGCAACGGCTTCAACTCCACCAACATGTTCCCGGTGTGCGGCCCCCTGTGCGAAGGCATCCTGGTGGCCCAGGCCTACAGCCCCCAGGCCGACAACCCCACCAACAAGGCCTTCGTGGCCAAGTTCGAGGAAGCCTACAAGAAGACTCCCCCGCAGTTCGCAGCCCAGGCCTTCACCGCCGTGCAGGTGGTGGTCGAGTCGCTCAGGAACATCGAGAAGCAGACCGGCAAGAAGATCACCGACATGGATCTGGCCGAAGTGCGCGTTGCCCTGAACAAGGCCCTGCGTACCGGTTCCTTCATCACCCCGGTGGGCGAGATCAGCCTGACTCCGGAGGGTGAGGTCGTCCAGAAGCAGTTCTACGTCTCCACCGTCAAGATGAACCCCGACGGCAAGACCGGCGCGTTCGTCCTGACCAAGTAACGACAGCATCCGGGGGAGGCGCAAGCCTCCCCCTATTTGTAACGCGTCCCTGGCATTTCCGGCTTTTCGCCCGTCCGGGCGGCTTCGCGGGCGGGTCCGACACCGCTCCCGGCCTTCCGGCCCAAACGTGATACTCAAGCAGACCCTGGTACCATGTCCCTAGCCTGGTTTCTACAAAATCTCCTGAACGGCCTGTCCATCGGCAGCGTCTACGCCGTGTTCGCCCTGGGTTACACCCTGGTGTTCTCCATCCTGGGCATCATCAACTTCGCCCACGGCGCGGTGTTCACCCTGGGGGCCTACCTCACCTACGTGCTGGCCGTGGGCCAGTTCGGGCTGAACGGCATGCTGGCCGGAGTGACCCTGCCCTTCAAGCTGCCCTTCGTGCTGGCGCTTTTGGCGGGCGCGTTCCTCTCCGGACTCGCCGGGCTGGCCGTTGAGCGGCTGGCCTTCAGGCCGCTTCGCAAGCGCGGCGCGGACGCCCTGCTGGCCCTGGTGTCCAGCCTCGGCGTGGCGCTCATCCTGGTGAACCTGATCCAGTACCTCTTCGGCGCGGAGATATACTCCTTCCCGCCCGACGTGTTCGGCTCCCTGCCTGCGGCCATGATCTTCAAGATCGGCGACAAGATCGTCGCGGTGCGCTCCGTGCAGGTGATTCTTTTCGGCGTGAGCATGCTCCTGCTCCTGGCCCTGGTGTGGTTCATCCACTTCACCAAGCAGGGCAAGGCCCTCCAGGCCACCGCCGAGAACCCGGACACCGCGAGCTTACTTGGCATCGGCGTGGACACCTTCATCATGGGCACGTTCTTCATCTCTGGCATCCTGGGCGGGCTCTCCGGCACGCTCATCGGAGTCAGCTTCGGGCTGGCCGGGCCGTACTTCGGCGTGGCCTACGGCCTGAAGGCCCTGGCGGTCATCGTGCTGGGCGGCCTGGGCTCCATCCCCGGCGCCGTGGTGGGCGGACTGGTCATCGGCCTGGCCGAGGCCTTCCTGCCACCGGACATGTCCTCCTACAAGGAGGCTGTGGCCTACGTGCTGCTCTTCGTCATCCTGCTGGTGCGGCCTCAGGGCCTGCTTGGCAAAAACGCGGAACAGAAGGTGTAGCCGTGGAAGATTTCATCTCGCGCTACGGCTTTCTTTTCGTGACCATCATCCAGCAGGCGCTGCTGGGCCTGAGCCTGTATTTCCCGCTCATGGCCGGGCAGCTGTCCCTGGCCAGCATAGGGTTTTACGCCCTGGGCGGCTACGTGGCGGCCATCATGGGCACGCATCCGGCCCTGGCTCCCCTGCGCGAAACCCTGGGCTTCTTCATCTTCCCGCTGGAATGGCTGGTGGCCGGGCTCATCTCCATCCTCCTGGGGCTTGGGCTCGGATTCCCGGCGCTTCGCCTGCGCGGCATCTATCTGGCCCTGGCAACCATCGCCTTCGTGCAAGTCTTCGGCGTCCTGGTGCTGAACATGCCTATCGCGGGCGGAGCCGTGGGCATTTTCGGCATCCCCCAGGCCTTCGAGAGCCGTCTGGCCTACATCTGGTTCTTCGGGCCGCTCCTGGTGCTGACGCTTCTTTTCCTCAAACGCTTGGAGGCCACCGGCACGGGCCGCCTGTTCTTCTCCATCCGCGAGGACGAGCTGGCCGCCAGGGCCATGGGCGTGAACGTCACCTGGCGCAAGGTGCAGGCCTTCGTCATCGGCTGCGCCCTGGCCGGAGTGGTCGGAGCCATGAGCGCCCCCTTCCTGAACACCTGGAACACCCGCCAGGGAACATTCGACGCGGGCGTGGCCTGTCTGGCCTACGTGCTCATCGGCGGCGCGCGCTCCAAGTGGGGGGCGCTTCTCGGCGCGGCCCTGCTGGTGAGCCTGCCCGAGCTCCTGCGCCCGCTCAAGGATTCGCGCATGATATTGAACGGTCTGGTGCTGGTGCTGGCCTGCGTGTACATGCCCCAAGGCATCGTGGGCCTCTTCTCCCGGAGAAAATCATGAGCGCCGTCCTCTCCGTGGAGAACCTCTCCAAGAGTTTCGGCGGCCTGATGGCCGTCATGGGCGTCGGGTTCGAGGTGGCCGAGGGCGAAATCTTCGGCCTGATCGGCCCCAACGGCGCGGGCAAGACCACCCTGTTCAACATGCTCACCGGGCTTACGCGCCCAAGCTCCGGCACGGTGCGCTTCATGGGCCGCGACATCACCGGCATGGACCCGGACGTCATCGCGCGTCTGGGCATGGCCCGCACCTTCCAGAATATCCGGCTTTTCGGCGGCATGAGCGTGCTGGACAACGTGCGCATCCCGCGTCACGCCCTGGGCACGTCCCAGGACGGCGCAGGCCTCTGGGCTGGCGTCTTCGGCACCAAGGCCGCCCGCGAGCACGAGCGCGACGCCCTGGAGCGCGCCCGCTCCCTGGTGGACCTCGTCGGCCTCTCCGACCGTGCGGATGCGCCAGCGGCCAGCCTGCCCTACGGCGCGCGCCGCCGCCTGGAGATCGCCCGCGCCCTGGCCCTGTCCCCCAAGCTGCTGCTTCTGGACGAACCCGCCGCAGGCATGAACCCCTCCGAGAAGCAGGACCTTGCCCGCTTCATCCGCGACATCCGCGACCGCTTCGAGCTCACGGTGCTGTTCATCGAACACAACGTGCCCATGGTCATGGGCCTGTGCAAGAACGTCGCGGTGCTCAACTTCGGCGAGCTTCTGGCTGTGGGCAGCCCCGAAGAGGTGCAGGCCAACCCCGCCGTGGTGGAGGCCTACCTGGGCGAGTCGCCCGAGACGGCGATGGTCAAGCCGGAGGTGTCCCATGCTTGAGCTCTCCGGAGTCACCCTGGCCTATGGTCCGGTGCTTGCCGTGCGCGACGCCACCATCCGCGTCGACCAGGGCGAGATCGTCACGCTCATCGGAGCCAACGGCGCGGGCAAGACCACCATCCTGCGCGCCATCTCGCGCCTCATCTCCCCGAAATCCGGCACCATCAGCTTTGACGGGCATGACCTCGCCGGGCTCACCCCGGACAAGGTGCTGCGCCTGGGCTTGGCCCACTGCCCCGAGGGGCGCCAGGTGCTGGCCCGCCAATCCGTGCGCGACAACCTGGAGCTCGGAGCCTACATCCGCTCCGACAAGGCCGGGGTGCAGGCCGACCTGGAAAAGGTCTACGGGCTCTTTCCGCGCCTCAAGGAGCGCGCCGGGCAGCTGGCCGGGACGCTCTCCGGCGGCGAGCAGCAGATGCTGGCCATCGGCCGCGCCATGATGTGCCGCCCGAAGCTCCTGCTTCTGGACGAGCCGAGCCTGGGGCTTGCGCCCATCATCGTGCAGGAGATCTTCCAGATCATCGCTGATTTGAACTCCGAAGGCGTCACCATCCTGCTGGTGGAGCAGAACGCCAACCTCGCCATGAAGACCGCCCACCGCGCCTACGTGCTTGAGGCGGGAAACATCGTGGCCGAGGGCGACGCCAAGGAACTCGCGGGCGACGAGCGCGTGAAGAAGGCGTATCTGGGGTAGCACCCTCGTTATTGAAAGCATGAACATGTTTTCAATAATAAAGTATAATGGTTTTCCTGGGTTAGGTTGAAAAGCAGGTGAGAGAGAGGCTGGGCTCCGCCCAGACCCGGCGGGCTCCGCCCTGCACCCGCCAGGGGAGAAGCCTCCCCTGGACCCGGCTCTTAGCTTCGCGTCGTGCGCGGGAGTGTTGTGTATTTGGGGCAGGGGGCTGACCCGCCTGTCTCAGTTCTAGCCCTTGTCGATCATAAGAAATAACAGCCCAGAAACGCGGCTTTGCGCGTTTCTGGGCTTTCTTGCGAGAAATCTGAAAAGTGACGGTGTTGCCTGCGAAGCCCACTGAGGGCCCAGGGGGATCATCCTCCTGGCGGGTCCGGGCAGAGCCCGGCACGTTGCCTACCCAGGCTTAGCCATTCTGGCTTTGTCCACTGCCTCCGCTGTGTGCAGGGGGGGTGTATGGGGCCGGGACCATGACAGGGGAAGGACCGGGTGATGGCTTCGGTGCTGGGCTTGCATTGGGGGCTGGGGTCGAGCGAGTCCCGTCTGGCTGGTGTGCTTTTCCCGTGGTCGGTGGAGTCACGGCGGGATCACACCCGAACGCCTTGAGTGCATCCTTGCTTTGGCTGATCAGATACGGGGCGAACATGCTAAGCCCCGCCCACAGGAAACCTTGGGCGTCGCCCATTGACGTGATTTTTCCTGTCCTGCCCAGCGTCCAGACCATCACCGTTCCCAATGCCAGAAAAATCGAAAGGAGTACGATCATGCCCAGGAAAGCGATGAGTCTGCTGGAACTCGGCAGATCGATATAAACCAGTTTCTTCTTGCATTGGGCTTCATCGTCTTGTTGTTCCATTACCGTGTTTTCTGAAAGTGCGCGTCCTAAGGACCACTGCTGATCGGAGCGCAGTTTCAGGAATATGAAAAGAACAGCGAAACCAACCAATGCGTATCCAACAGAAAGGACACCATAGAGAAGCTCTTCAGGCATGGGCTCGTGGGGTATGCCCGACTGTTTCGCATCCTGAGGTGGGGGAATGGCGAGTTGCATGATAACTGGCACAATTGTTGGGCCAGGTGCAGCTGATGGCTGGTCAGCTGCGCGTGCGGGGAGAGTCAGGGTGAGGAGCAGTGAAATCAGGACGAACAGAAGAAAAGACCGTCTCATGGTGGTACCTCCTTGCGTTAGTGAAAAGAGGTGAGTCGAGAGGCGGTGGCGAATGCCATAATCCGATGGACTGGCATTGCAAGAAAGGATATTCCTGTCAAATTAAATATATACGTCAATAAACTGGTATAAGCAATTGACATTCAGTGTTGGCGTGTAGCCGCCATTTCTGAGTTTTGTACCGCTTGCTGTTTCCTCGATCCATTTACAAGAATAGGTGCAATCCGTGCAGACGCGAAAACGGCCGACGCTTTCGCGTCGGCCGTTTCCGGTTTGCGGGTGGTTGGTGGTGGAGGATGGGAAACTATCTGTCAACTAGCCCAGGATGGCCTTGATGTCCTCGTCCGGGGTGGTGATGGGCATGATGTTCAGCTTGTCCACCAGCACCTTCAGCACGTTGGGGGTGATGAAGGCGGGCAGGCTGGGTCCCAGGCGCACGTTCTTGATGCCGAGCGCCACCAGGGTCAGCAGAATGGCCACGGCCTTCTGCTCGTACCAGGACAGGATCATGGACAGGGGCAGCTCGTTCACGTCGCACTTGAAGGCTCCGGCCAGGGCCACGGCGATCTGGATGGCGGAGTAGGCGTCGTTGCACTGGCCGATGTCCAGGAGCCTCGGGATGCCGCCGATGTTGCCCAGGTCCTTGTCGAAGAAGCGGAACTTGCCGCAAGCCAGGGTCAGGACCACGGTGTCCTGGGGCAGCTTTTCGACGAACTCGGTGTAGTAGTTGCGGCCGGGCTTGGCGCCGTCGCAGCCTGCCACCAGGAAGAAGTGGCGGATGGCGCCGGACTTCACGGCGTCGATGACCTTGTCGGCGACGCCCAGCACCGCGTTGCGGCCAAAGCCGGTGAGCACCTGCTTGCCGGGGGCGTCGGCTGTGAAGCCGGGCATCTTCAGGGCGTGTTCGATCACGGCGGAGAAGTCGTAGCCTTCAACGTGCTTGATGCCGGGGAAGCCGACCAGGCCGTGGGTGAAGACGTTGTCCGCGTAGGACTGGGCGGGCTTCATCAGGCAGTTGGTGGTGAAGAGGACCGCGCCGGGGAAGGCGGCGAACTCTTTCTGCTGGTTCTGCCAGGCGGTGCCGTAGTGGCCGTAGAGGTGCGGGTAGGTCTCCTTCAGCTTGGGGTAGCCGTGGGTGGGCAGCATCTCGCCGTGTGTGTACACGTTGATGCCCTTGCCCACGGTCTGCTTCAGGAGCTCTTCCAGGTCCTTCAGGTCGTGGCCGGTGATCAGGATGGCCTTGCCCTTGATCTGTCCCAGCGGCACGCCGGTGGGCTTGGGGTGGCCGTAGGTGTCGGTGTTGCCCTTGTCCAGCGCTTCCATGGCCAGCAGGTTGACCTGGCCGCAGCGGATGCAGGAGTTGAACCAGTAGTCCATGCCCAGGCCCGGCTTGGTGGCGGCGGCCATGGCCTCGTGGATGTAGTCGTAAATTTCCTTGTTCTCGACGCCGAGGATGCGGGCATGGTCGGCGTAGGCGGCGACGCCCTTCAGGCCGAACAGCACCATGTGCTGGAGCGACACGATGTCCGGATCGGTGTCGGGATTGTCCTTCATGCCGCCCTTGCCTTCGGAGGCCTGGGCGATCAGTCCGGCCAGGTCGGCGGCGGGAGTGAAGGTGACGGTGGCGTGGCCGGGGATGGTTCCACCAGCGGCCTTGACCTTGGCGGCCAGGGCGTCGCGCAGCTGGACGGTCTGCTTGATCCAGGCCTGGAAGCGGGCGGGATCGAAGTTCACGTTGGTCAGGGTGGAGAAGAGCATGGCGGGCACGTGGCGGTCTGCGTTTACGTCAACCACGCCGACCTTGCGGCCTTCCTCGGCCACCAGGGAGAGGCCCCGCAGCGCGTAAACCAGGAGGTCCTGAAGGTTGGAGGTGGTCTCGTCCTTGCTGCACACGCCAATCTTGTCGCAGCCCTTGCCGTGGCTGGTCTGCTCACACTGATAACAGAACATATTCATAGTCGTCCTCCGTAAGGGTTGTTGTCTGATTGCCTCGTCTGGCAACATCAATAGGCCGCTTCCGGACAACCAGATGTGACCTGAATCACGCGCGGGATAAAAAAGATGATTTTTCTCCCGATTACTGAAATTTCCTGAGCAGGGAACACCGTCAATCCCGGCGGAGCGGCTGGAAGGCCCGCCCGGCATGGGTCAGGGCATGATTGCACAAGGAATTGTCGAGGACATAGCATGCTCAGGTCATCTTGTCCGCCATTTTTTCGGCGATAACCTGCGGGCGTGCCTGCTGGACCTGCAAAGGGGTATGCCCGTAGTGTGGATTCATGATGCAATCGGGCATGGACGCAACATGATGACAGGGCACAACACTCTGGCACGAGCCCAGGCGCTGGCGCTGGCGTTCCTGGCTTTGTTTCTGGCTGGCGAGGGCCGGGCCGAGCCGGCCCAGGTGCGCATGTCCGGCGAGCACTACGTGTACGGCGCGTCCTTCAGGAACCGCAATTTCATCGGCTGGAGCACGGACGGGACGCAGACCGAGGACGCCTTCGCCCTGTGGCAGCGGCTGCGTCTGCGCACGGACGTCACCCAGGGGGACAACCTGGGGTTCACCCTGTGGCTCCAGGTGAACAACACACCCTGGGGAAACGATTACCTCACCGTGGACAACCCGGCTGTGTCGGTGCAGGTGTTCAAGGCGTATCTCCAGTTCACGGTGCCGGGCACGGACGTGCAGGTGACCGCCGGGAAGCAGACCGTGACCCTGCCGCAGTCCGAGGCCTTCAACGGCAGCGTGGTGATGGACACGGAGCTGGGGGCCTTGGCCGCGAAGATTCCCCTGGCCGAGTGGGCCGACCTGATCCTGGGCTACGGCAGGCCGCTCTCCTACGTGAACGCCCTGGAGGACGTGGCCGCATCCCCGCGCAACATCCTGGACATGGCGTTCCTCAGCCTGCCCTTCAGCTCGGAGACATTCTCCGTGACGCCCTGGACCGCGCTGGCCCTGTCCATGAACGCGCAAGGGGCGCACCCCTACGTCGGCAGCCCGGACGGCGCGCCGGACCTGGGCTACATCCGCCAGGAGCTCTACTCCCTGGGCTACTTCGCGGGCAGGCCGGGCTACCGGCAGGACACGGCGTCGACCCTGTGGGGCGGGGCGGCCTCAAAGCTGGCCGTGCAGAACGTGGCTCTTTATGCCGACCTGATAGGCGCAAGCGGGGGCCTGGGGGATGCGGGCAAGAATAAGCGGCGCGGCCTGTTCGCGGACATGGCCCTGGAGTACACGGGGTTCGACCGGGTGACGCCGCGTGTGTTCGGCTGGTGGTCCACAGGCGAGGACGCGGACATCGCCAACGGGTCAGAGCGCATGCCTGCCCTGGTGCGCACCTGGAACGCGGGCGGCTCCTACCTGTTCAGCACCGGGCAGACCTTCGACAACTCCACCAGCGTGTATGCGAGCCCCATCGGGGCCTGGGGAATCGGCGTCACCCTGGACAGGATGTCCCTGATGGAAGACCTCTCCTCGCGCCTGACGGCGGTGTACATGCGCGGCACAAACGATCCCGCGCCGCTTCGGCGCTCCGTGGCCCTGAACGGTCCCGGTTATATGGTGACCATGGGCAAGAACCTGAGCGTGAACGAGTACCTGATGGGCGTGAACTTCGATCACGCCTACGCGGTGACCCCGCAGCTCAAGCTGATCGTGGAGACGGGGTTCGCGCACCCTGGCGGCCTGCAAAAGAGCATCTGGGGGGCGCGGTTCGTGAACGCCGCGCAGGACTCGTGGAAGGTCGCCGCAGGTTTTCTCTATAGTTTTTGATCCCGTGACAGCATGCCGCCATATCCCGCGAAGCGAAATGGGTGTCCAGAGGGCGTAGCCCTTTGGCCGCCGGAGGCCTTCTTAGGCCTCAATGATCGAATCCCGCAGCCGCCGCTTACTCACGGCGCGCCATCGCTCCCGACTTCCTGCCTCCCCTCTCTCAACTCTCCTCAGTTGATGCCCAGACGCCTCTTCTGATCAGCGGTCAGCAGGAGCGTGGCCGTCGCGAGCCTGCCCTGGGCCAGCTGCCGGGCTGCGTCGGGAAGGTCGGGGTGGTCGTGGGCGCGGTCGAGCCAGAACCAGGCCCACAGAAGGTCGCGGGGCACGGCGAGTCCGTCCATGAACATGATGCCGAGCTGGAATTGCGCCTGGGGCTCGCCCATGCGGGCGGCCTCCAGGAAGGAGGCTGCGGCGCGGGTGGCGTCTTTGGGGACGCCCTGGCCGGTCAGGTGCCGGTAGCCCTCTGCGAAGAGGTCGCCGGGTGTCTGGTCAGGCGTCTCCTGCGAGCTGGCGGGAAAGGGCGTCCAGAGCAGGGTGGCCATCAGGGCGAAGCATGGGAGGAGGGGGCGCATGGCGTGGTGCCTCAATGGGGGGCCAGGAGTCGGTCCAGGTCGGGCAGAGGTTCGGGGGAGAGCGAAACCGACACGGGGTCGCCGGTGCTCGCGCCGCGCAGGGGCTTCGCAGGCAGGACGAGCGGCAGTTTGCCCGCCAGCAGAGGGACGGGGTCCAGCCAGGCGTCCAGGCGCATGGGAGAGCCGGGCGCGGCCCGCAGGCGGGCCTTGTCGCTGGTGAGCTCCAGGCGCAGGTAGACGCGCTGGGCGGGCTCTTTCAGCGTGACCCAGGCCACGCGGCGCTTGCCGCCCTCCCAGAGCTCCGAGCCGGAGACGCTGAAGGAATCCAGCTCGCGGTAGGTATTGCCGTCCGTGGACAGGGACAGGCGCGCTCCGTTGGTCTGGCCGGGTTCGCCGTAGGCTTCGGGCGAGTAGACCATGCGCACGGCCCGGATGGGGGCCGGAGACTCCAGCGCATAGACGACGAAGCAGCTGTTCTCGCCCTTGCAGCTGAGGTACGGCTCCGAGGCGGACTTCTCCACGTTGAACTGCGTGAAGACCTGCCTGTCCCAGGAGACGGGGCCGGTGAAGTCCATCACGGTGCGCAGCCTGCCAGCCCCGGAAGGCGCGAGGCGCAGGAGCGAACCGTCTGGCGCGGTGGGCAGGCGCAGGGCGGCGTCTCCTAAGGCGACGGTCTGCCCGGCGAATCTGCCGGACACGCTGACTCCCTGGACCGTGCCGGGGGTGAAGAGGAACTCAGGGCCGGGGACGTCCAGCAGCGGACGGGCCAGGGCCGGGTCGAACAGTATGAATCCGGGCAGCTCTGCCACGGGCGCGATGCCGGGGTGCGCGGCCAGGAAGTCCGCCAGGGCCGGGTCGTCCGGAGCGAAGGCGTAGAGGGCGTCGTCGCCTGCGCGCACCAGACCGGGAGTCCAGGTGGCGATGTTCAGCCGCGCCTTGATGCGTTCGGCCTTAAGGACATGCCGGGCGGCGGCGCCGTCGGGGGGCAGGTCGATCTCCAGGGAGACGGGCTCCAGGTTGCCGTGGACGGTTCCGGGCTCCAGGGCCACGGCCAGGAACAGGTCGCTGTCGCCGGGGTTGGGGATGGCCAGGGATATTTCCGTTTCGCCAACCAGGGCGTCCGGCGGGAAATCGGCCTGGGTGACGCGGGCGAGCTCCGTCAGGGTGTCAGGTCCGTTCCCGGCCAGTATCATTGCCGAGGCGTCCGGCGCGGGCGTGGCCTTGCTGCGGGACAGGCGCAGGCGGCAGCGCAAGGGCACATCCGCCTTGAAGCCCCCGATGGGAGCCGTGAACCGCCACAGGGCCAGACCGGGGCGGTTCGGGTTGTAGAGGCTGAGGGTTTTCTGGAAGAGGTCCGGCCCGATGTTGTTAAAGCGTTCGGCCTCGCGGTAGAAGTCCATGCCGGAGAAGTCCGCGCGCCAGGGTCCGGCGCAGTCCAGGGGACTCAGGTTCACCAGGCCGAGGCGGTAGCCGGACAGATCTCCGAAGGTCTCCGGGTTGCCAAGGCCCGGAGGCGTGAAGTCCTGCCCGGCCAGCAGCAGGACCCGCCGGTAGGGTACGGCGTCGCTGGAGCTCAGGTCGTCGAACACGCCGGGCAGGTACCAGCGCGTGAACATTTTCAGATGGCGGTTTCGCGGGAAGGCCAGGGCGTCGATGTTGGTTTTTGCCTCGGCCACTGCCAGCAGGTCGTCTCGCACGGAGTGCTGGTCGCGGCGGTAGTACTCGGCCAGCGAGCCCGGCCCGGCCAGCCCCGGCAGGCTGACGGCCACTGCCGCAGCAAGGCCCAGGAGCGCGGCGGCGCGGTCCGGGAGGGCCAGGGAGACGCCGCGCACCAGCATGTCGATTCCGGCCCCGGCCAGGAGCGCCAGGCCGGGCACGAAGTTCAACAGCGCGCGCGGGGTGTCCGTGATGCCTGTGCGCATCAAGAGCACCGCCGCCAGAGACAGGCACGTCCAGAGCAGCAGCAGGGCGGTCCCTTTGGGGTTTCGCGGGATGCCCACGGCCAGCCCCAGACCGGCGCAGGCCAGATACAGGGTGCCCTGGGCGGAGTATTCCAGCATGGCCCGGCGCAGCACCTCGAAACTGAGGCCCATGCCCTCGCCGGGCGAGGCGATCAGCTGCATGTGGAACAGATGGCCCGGCAGCCAGGGGGCGTAGGCCAGCGCAGTGGCGGCGAACGCGCCCAGGGCGGCCAGGAACGTCCTGGCGGGCAGCTGGCGGGCGAGCCCCAGCATCAGCACGTAGCCCGCCTGGGCGGCCAGGCTGGCCCCGCCCAGGTAGGATGAATAGAGCGTGGCTGCGGCTGCCAGGGCGTAGGCGGCCCAGTCCGGGAAGCGGTTCTTTTCCAGCGCTCGCAAGAGAAGCCACAGGGACGTGACGCCAAGCAGCAGATAGAGCGAGTAGGGCCGCGCCTCGCGGCTGTAGTGGATGTGGTAGAGCGACAGGGCCAGCAGGGCCGAGGCGAAGAGCCCGGCGCGCCCCCGGTACAGGCGTGTGCCCAGCGGGTACAGCACCAGCACCGTGAGCGTTCCGAAAACGGCGCTAGGCAGCTTGACCCAGGTCTCGGTGGCGCTGCCCAGTTCGAGCGCGTAATGCACGATGGCGTGCAGCAGCGGCGGGGAGGAATCAAGGGAGGAGTCCGAGGGGCCCTGGAAGGAGAGGCTCTGCCACAGCTCGCCCAGGGGAAGGCGCGCCCGGCCCAGGGTGACGAACTCGTCCCACCACAGGGGGATGGATTCCAGCCAGGCCAGCCGCAGGGCGGCGGCGACACAGACGACGATGGCGAGCAGTATGATTCTTGCGCGTGAATGTGACACGAAGCATCTGTAACAGGTTTGCGGGGAAAAAACAGCTGGACAGTGGGCTTCCAAATCCGTAGGTGACTTTTTTCGAGCGATTACCGCCAGGAGGAACGACCCATGGCTCACAAGAAGATCGAACGCAAGAAAGAGTTGGACCGCCGCCGCAAACGCCGCATGGAGCGCATGAAAGAGCGCATCCGCGAAGCCAAGGCCGCCAAGAAGTCCTAAGCTTTCCGATTGTTGCATGAGCGTCCCGGAATGCCGGGACGTTTCAGGCCCACGCCGCGCACGGCGGGACGTCCGCCGCATCGGCGCGCGTGTCTTGTCCCGTGGCCTGTCGTGGCCATTCAGCGCAGGTCTGCCGAGATACCGCCGTCCGTGAGAGTTGTTTGACAACCGCGCTCCGGCGTCTTATTCCTGCGCCGTTACGAATTGCGCCGAGTTTGTTCAAGGAGGAAGCCATGCCCATCTACGAATACCGCTGCCAGGAATGTCAGCAGACTTTCGAGGAATGGCAGAAGGACTTCACGGAGCGCCAGGTACCCTGCCCCGTGTGCGGCGGCAAGGCCGAGCGTCTCATTTCCAGTTCGTCTTTCGTCCTGAAGGGCGGCGGCTGGTATTCCGATCTGTATTCCAAGCCTGCGGGGGACTCGTCAGGGTCGTCCGCTTCGCCCGCTTCAACGGGTGCTGGCGCGTCATGCGCGCCCAAGGCCGAGGCCAAGGCCGAAGCCGCTCCCGAAGCCAAGCCTTGCGCGCCGACCTGCGCATCGGGCGGCTGTTCCAACTGATTTTTGATCCTGCGGGGCAGCTTCGGCTGCCTCGCTGGTTTACAGGCCCCGCCCGCCGCGCGGCCATCCCGTCAAACGGCGCACTCCCGAAAGGCCCTTGCCGACCGGGGGGAGCCACTAGCAACCCACGGCACACATGATAGACCGCTACACCCGCCCGGAAATGGGCCGACTCTGGAGCCTTGAGAACAGGTTCCGGGTCTGGCTCGAAGTGGAACTGGCCGTTTGCGAGGGCTGGTGCGCCATGGGGCGCATCCCCGCCCAGGACATGCAGACCATCCGCGACAAGGCAGACATCAACGTGGAGCGCATCCTGGAGATCGAGGAGCGCACCCGCCACGACGTCATCGCCTTCCTGACCAACGTGGAGGAGATCGTCGGCCCCTCGGCCCGCTATATCCACCTGGGCTGCACAAGCTCCGACATCGTGGACACCGCCAACGGCGTGCTCCTCAAGCGCGCCGGAGCGATGATCCTGGACGGGCTGGACAAGCTCCTCGGCGTGCTCAAGGACATGGCTCAAGCCCACAAGGGCCGCCTGTGCATGGGCCGCACCCACGGCATCCACGCCGAGCCCACCAGCTTCGGCCTGAAGATGACCGTGTTCTACGCGGAGTTCCTGCGCCACCGCGAGCGCGTGAAGCGCGCCGTGGACAGCGTGGCCGTGGGCAAGATGAGCGGAGCCGTGGGCACCTACGCCTATCTCTCGCCTGAGCTGGAAGAGCGCGCCTGCGCCATACTGGGCCTGACCCCGGACCCGGTGTCCACCCAGATCGTGCAGCGCGACCGCCACGCCGAGTTCTTCACCGCCCTGGGCCTTCTTGGCGGCGGTATCGAACGGCTGTGCGTGGAGCTTCGGCACTTGCAGCGCACCGAGGTGCTGGAAGTGGAAGAGGGCTTCGGCAAGGGGCAGAAGGGCTCCTCGGCCATGCCCCACAAGAAGAACCCCATTTCCGCCGAGAACCTGGCCGGACTGTCGCGCCTCTTGCGCACCAACGCGCTGGCCTCCATGGAGAACATGGCCCTGTGGCACGAGCGCGACATCTCGCACTCCTCCGTGGAGCGCGTCATCATGCCCGACTCCACCATACTGGCCGACTACATGCTGCACCGTCTGGCCAACCTGCTTTCCGGGCTTCGCATCATCGAGGAAAACATGGAGCGCAACCTGTGGGGCTCCTACGGGCTGTTCTTCTCCCAGGCTGTTCTGCTTTCGCTTATCGACAAGGGAATGGACCGTCAGCAGGCCTATGAGCAGGTTCAGGCCATCGCCATGCGCTGTTGGACGGAAAAAAAGCTCTTTGCCGATGAGGTCCGGCGTGATACGGCCATCGCCAATGCGTTGGGGCACGAAATGCTGGACGAACTGTTCAATCCGGCCAACTTCCTCAAAGAGGAAGACGCCATCTACAAAAGGGTGTTCGGGGCGTGAAACAGCGGTTAGCCAGAATCATTCTCGACAAGTCCTATCGCGAAGGCGATTTCGTCCTCACCTCGGGTCGCAAGAGCGACTATTATTTCGATTGCAAGCCCACGGCCCTGCATCCTGAAGGGTCCTACCTGCTGGGCAACATCTTCTGCGACATGCTCTCCGGCCTGGACGTGCAGGGCGTGGGCGGCATGACCCTGGGGGCCGACCCCCTGGTGAGCGCCGTCACCGTGATGTCCTACATTGGCAAGCGCCCCCTGCCCGGTTTCATCGTGCGCAAGCAGTCCAAGGGGCACGGGACCAACCAGTTTCTTGAAGGGCTCGTCAACTTCCAGCCCGGCGACAAGGTCGCCATGCTGGAGGACGTGGTCACCACGGGCGGCACGCTCCTCAAGGCCTGCGAGCGCGTGCGCGACGCCGGACTGACCATCGTGGCGGTATTGGCCGTGCTTGACCGCCAGGAAGGCGGTCGCGAGAACCTGGCAGCCGCCGGGTACGATCTCAACGCCATCTTCACCCGAGCCGATCTCGTCGCGGCCAAAGGCTAAAGGTAGTTGAGCCCGTTCAAGCCCACCGTCGACTCAAGGAGGAGCCAGACCGTGGCACTGTCCCACGCCATCACATCCGTTTCCGGTATCGTCGCTGCCGTCTTCCTGCTGTTGTCCTCGGCAACCGCCTCCCTGGCCGGCGAAGGCTGGGCGGTGAGCCTGCGGGCCGACCCTTACGGCCCCCAGAGGTTCCTGGCCGTGGACAAGTCCTCGCAGACCTTCTGGTTCTTCGAGCAGCAGAGCCCTTTGCAGCCCATCAAGCAGCTGCCCTGCACCACCGGGCAGGAGCCGGGCACCAAATGGAAAGAGGGCGACCTGAAGACCCCCGAAGGCGTCTATTTCATCCGCGAACGCATCAACGGCGGCCTGGATTACGGTCTCTACGGCGACCTGGCCTTCACGCTGAACTACCCCAATCCCATCGACGTGATCAACGGCCGCAAAGGCTCGGGCATCTGGATCCATGGGCGGGGCAGGCCCATCACCCCCATGGAAAGCCGGGGCTGCGTGGCGTTGAACAACCCCGACATCAAGGAACTGGACCCCCAGTTCACCAAGCGCGTGCTGCCCGTGGTCATCGCCAACGAGGTCCACTGGTCCAAGGACGCCCCCGCTGCCGCCAAGGAGGCCCAGGAAGTGGTTGCCGCCACCCTGGAGTGGGCCAAGGCCTGGTCGCGCAAGTCCGAAGACTTCTTCGCCTTTCATGACGCAGCCAAGTACTCCGTGGCTACCGGCGAACCCTTCGACGCCTTCCGCAGCCAGAAGCGCCAGCTTTTCTCCAAGCTTCCCTGGATTCACGTGCTGATCGACGACGTGCGCGCCGTGCAGGGACCCGACTACTGGGTCACCTATTTCGGCCAGCTGTACCGTTCCCCGACGCTGGCCAGCGAGGGCGTCAAGCGTCTCTACTGGCAGCGTAACGAGCAGGGCCGCTTCGTGATCGTGGGCGTGGAGTATGCCGAGACCTCCCTGGGTCTTGAAGGCAAGTACCTGGCCCGCGTGCGCGGCGACGTGACCAAGGTGGTCGAGGCCTGGCGCCAGGCCTGGGAAAAGGGGAAGGTGGCCGAGTACATGCAGTTCTACGGTCCCAACGCCACCCAGGGCGACCGCAAGGGCGCGACCGCCATTCGCGAACACAAGCAGCAGATCTGGAACGGCAACAAGGCCCCCAAAAAGGTCGCCATCCGCGACATGAAGTTCACCCTGGCCCAGGAGGGCGTGCTGGTGGAATTCATCCAGGAGTACGCCAGCAAGGACGGCGTGGCCGACAAGGGCAAAAAGAAGATGGTCTTCGGCCCCGTGGGCGACGGCTGGGCCATCCTGGACGAGGACTGGAGCAAGATGTAAATGGCCCCCCCCGGCAAGCTCAACCTCATCTGGTTTCGCGATCAGGAACCGGCCAAACGCCTGTGCATCCGCTCCGGCTGGATTCGCGCGGTCACCTACCTCATGGTGTTCGTGACGCTGTGCGCCGCCGGAGGCCTGTTCGCCGCGTACGAGTTCTGGCGGCGCGGCCAGGAGATGCAGAATGAGCGTCGCGAGGTCGAGAAACGCCTGTCCGACACGCTCCTGAAGCTGGAGCGGCTCCAGAACATCGAGAAACTCCTCCAGACCTCCGACGCCAACGAGCTCTCCCAGCTGCTGGCCGGGATGGGGCTGGAATCCACCGCAACGAAAAATCAGGGCAAGCCTGCCAAGGATGCCCCGAAGGATGCACCCAAGGAAGCCGCCAAGAACAGCGCCCCCGCTGAACGCCCCGCCGGATTCGATCTGGCCGGCGTGATGGGCAAGGTGGACCTGGGACAGGTGGGCGTGGAGAACTTCCGCGCCAAGGTCGAGCCCAAGGGGTTGAGCTACGGATTCGACCTCTCCAACCTGATGCCCCAGGCGCTCTCGGGCAACGGCCAGCTCCTGGCTGTCAGCCGCGAGGGCAACATGGTCCCCTTGCAGACCGGCAAGGACGATCTGGGGTTCAATATTCAGCGCTTCAAGCAGGTCGCGGCCCTGGCCCCGATTCCCCAGGGCCTGGAACCCGGCTCAATTTTCGCAGTCAGGCTGGTGCTCACCAATGCTTCAGGAAAGACCATCTTCAGCGAGACGTATCCGCTTGCCCAGACTCCCTGACCGCCCAGGCCGCGCTGCCCGGTTGCGGTCCCTGCGGATCATGCTCTTCCCGTGCGTTCTGGCCGCCGCCCTGTGGCTGGCCCTGCCCTGCGCCCAGGCCCGGGCGGAGATGCACACATTTTTCCCCGGCACGCAGTATTCCCTGGATGTGCACTTCCTGAGGGGCGACAAGCCCGGCCCCACGGTCATGGTGCAGGGCGGCATCCAGGGCGACGAGTCCGCCGGATTCCTCACCGCCCAGCTGCTCACCAGGGCCAAGGTCACGCGCGGCACGGTCATAATCGTGCCCCGGGCCAACCCCCCTTCCATCCATGAGCGCAAGCGCGCCATCAACGTGGACCTGAACCGCCGCTTCGACAAAGACTACAACGAATTCTACGAGGACCGCCTCGCCCGCGTCATCCGCTATCTGGTGGCCCAGAGCCAGGCCCTGGTGCACCTGCACGAAGGCTCCGGCTTCTACGATCCCGTGCGCAAGTCCGACCTGCGCGGCCCCATGCGCTACGGCCAGTCCGTCATCATCGACACCACGGAGTACAAGCGCTCCGTGCAGCTGGAACGCCTGGTGCGCCAGGTGCTCGTGAAGCTGAACGACGGCTTAGCGCCCAAGGACTACGCCTTCCAGCTCTTCAACATGGACACCTTCAACGACCGCTCCAAATACCTGGAGCAGCGCAAGTCCCTGACCTACTACGCCCTGTCCAGCGTGGGCATCCCCGCCGTGGCCGTGGAGGTCAGCAAGAACATTCCGGACCTCTCCTGGAAGACCGCCCAGCAGTTGAAAGCCACCGTGCTCTTCCTGCGCCAGTTCGGCGTGGAGCTTGAAGCGCCGCGTCTGGCACCCGAAGATATGAAGACCTATCCGGGACGCAACCTCAAGGTGGTGATCAACGGACGCGAGATCGAATCCACCGCCAGCGCCCCGGCCCGCATCAAGGTCTCGCCAGGAGCGCCGCTTGACGTGCGCTGCGAAGCCCCCGCCGGGAGCGAATCCATGAGCCCCGTCACGGCTGTCTTCGCCTCGGACCGCCCCGGCTTCAACCTCGCCAAGGCCCCCCGCCTGCCCATGGCCCCGTTCCAGACCCTGGACGTGCGCGCCGACGGCGTCCCGCTCGGCAAGGCCACCCTGGAGTGGACCGGCACGTGGCCCGCCGCCCAGACATCCGGCCCGCCCGCTTTTGTCTTCTGGCTGGGCGGACAGCTGAAAACCGTGCAGTCCGGCGACGTGCTCGACGCCGTGCAGGGCGATCAACTGGTGTTGGAAGGTGTGCGGGGCAGCAAGAAGGACGAAGTCCTCAACCTTAAGGGCTACGTCACCCGCGTGGGCAAGAACGACGGCCAGGACGCCGGACAGGAGATAATCCTGGATCCCAAGAGCTTCCTGCCGCGCTTCATGACCCAGCAGGACAACGGCGTGTTCCTGTGCGAAGTTGTGCGCGAGACGCCCAAGGAACCCGCCGCCAAGTTCACCATCCGCGTGCATCCGCGCGAGGTCCAGTCGCTGATCCTGGCCACCGCCGACGGCAGGGAAATCTCCCTGGCCTGGACGCCTGGAAAGCACATGCATCTCGCACCTGGGCGCTACACCTTGAAGGACGTGCGCGGCAACGGCCCCGCAGGCATGGTGCAGCTGTTCGCCGGGAAGTATCCGGTCAAGATCGGACAGACCTTCCAGGTGGCCGACAAGGACGAACTGGTGCTCAGGCAGGCCACGACGTTCGCCGAGATGGGTAAGATGCCCGTCACCGGACGCGTGGCGCTGTCCATGGCCAGCCGCGTCGCGCCCTGACCGGAGGGGAGAGGCTGGGGCTCTGCCCCAGACCCCGCAAGGGCTCTGCCCTTGACCCGCCAGGGGAGAAGCCTCCCCTGGACCCGGCTATAAGCTTCGCGTCGTGCGCAGGCGGGTTGAGTTGGGAGGAGCGGGGGCGTGAACCGCCTGGAACGCCCAAAGCGGCTTATCCCGGCGGAGAGTTGGGATAAGCCGGTGTTATTTTACGAAGGGAGCGAACGCCGGATCGGTCATGACGGCGTCGAACTCCATGACGCTATAGGCGGCCACACCTTCGCGCTTGAATGGGTCGCGCTCGAGGATCGCGTCCAGTTCGCATCTGCTGCATCCGCGAGCCAGGATCACACCGCCTGTCCTGGGCACGCACGGACCCGAAGCTATGAAGCGCCCGAGCGCGTAGTTCTCCCGCAAAAATTCCCGATGTTCCTCAAGCCACCGGTCTACTTCCTCCAGCGGCTTCGCATACTCCAGCACGATCACAAACATGATCTCTCCAATTTCATACGGGTTCTGGGGGCATTGAAACTTTGATCGCAAGGTGCGGGCATTTCTGCATGTCAGCAGCACATCCCGCAAAGCTAACTGAGGGTCCAGGGCGGAGCCCTGGTGGGGTCTGGGGCGAAGCCCCAGTATCACCTGTTCAAGCGTTCCAGCACCATGGCCCGGTCCAGGGTCAGCGAATGGCCCTGTTCGGTCTTCTGGAGCCGTTTCTGCCCGAAGGGGTCGAACTCGGCGTCGGCCATAATCCGGCTGAATATCTCGCGCAGCGCCCTGGCTCCGATGCGGGTGTTGCGCAGGGCGTGCTCGGCGATCATCTCCAGCGCCTCCTGGGTGACGCGCAGCTCAATGCCCATGGAGGCGAAGAAGTCGCGGCAGTGTCGCAGGGGCGAGTCCTGCGCGGCGATGAGTATCTGCACCAGGTCTTCCTTGGCCAGGTCGTCCAGGATGGCCATGGAGGTGAAGCGCGACAGGAACTGCGGCAGCATGCCGTAGGCGAACATGTCCGAGAGGCGCATGTAGTCCACCAGCTTGAAGCGGGTGACGGCGGTGACGCGCACCTCGCCTTCGAGGGTGCGCTGGAGCTCGGTGGTTTCCTTCAGGCGGCGGTCGTCCTTGCGGTTGATGATGAGGCTGTAGACCTGGTCGTAGAGTTCCTCGAACGCGCCGCCGCACACAAAGAGCATGCGCCCGGTGTCCACGGGGACGTGCGTGGCGACCTCCTGGCCGTTTTCTGTGACCGTGACGGGCACCATGATGGTTTCGCCTTCCAGGATGGTCAGGAGGGCCTGCTGGAGGGCAATGCCGATGGGGTTTGGCTTGCCGGAGATGCGCGCGGAGATCTTGTCCACCTCGTCCAGGCAGACGGTGGCGTTCTGGAGCCCCTGGCGCATGGTCTCGCGGTCCACGTTTTCGCCGAGCTGCTTCTTGACGGCTGCTTCCAGGGCGGTGAACAGGCGCGCGGTGCGGATGTCACCCTCTTCGCCCGCCAGGATGTTGGCGTTCAGGACGGCCATCACCCTGAAGGGGGCCATCTCGTCGTGCTCGTGGTAGAAGCGGTGGATGGTCTTCATGATGGTGGTCTTGCCGGTGCCGGAGTTGCCCACCAGGAGGATGTTGCCTGCCCGGATGCCCGAGACGTGCTTGTACACGGCCACGGAAATGAGCCGCAGCACGTCGCGCTGGCCCAGCACGCGCTGGGCCATGAAGGCGTGGATGTCCTTGGGCAGGATGGGCATGGCTAGAAGTACCGCATGCTGGTTTTCTTGAATTCCTTGCGGCTCTCCAGCACGTCGTGCTCCTCGACTCCGGAGAGGCGGGCCAGCTCGGCGATGGTGGCGCTGCACTCCTCGCGGCTCTTGGCGTGGACCATGGTGTAGAGGTTGTAGGGCCAGTCCATGCAGTTCACGCGGTGGTAGCAGTGGGATATTTCCGGGCGCGCGGCCATGAAGGCCCCGATGCGGTCCATGTCGGCGTCGTCCACGTACCAGGCGACCATGGCGTTGCAGCCGTATCCGGCCTTCTGGTGGCGAAGCGTGGCTCCGAAGCGCCTGATCTCGCCGCGTTCCTTCATGCCGGAGAGAAGCTCCAGCACTTCCTCCTGGGTCACTCCGGCCTGTTTGGCGATTTCGGCGAAGGGTTCGGGTCCGTCGGGCAGGTCGCCCTGGACCAGCGAGAGGACGCGTTTCTGGGCCTCGGTGAATTCTTTGGCTTTGGTCATTGCCGCTCCTTGAAGTCTGGCGCGAAGCGCAGGCATCGGCGGGACACGCCGATAACGCCTTTATCTCTACCGGGTTCATGTGCTAGTTGCAATCGCGGCGAAACGCGCGAGCGCGCGTGAAGCCACGAAAACAACATCGACGGATATCCGTGGAGAACCCATGAAAGTAGCAGTGATCGGCGGCGGCAGCTGGGGCACCACCCTGGCCGACCTGCTGGCCCATAAAGGCGTCGACGTCACCATCTGGCTTCGCGAGCGGGAACTGCTGGCGGAGTTCAAGTCCAAGGGCGAGAACTCCTGGTACATGCCCGGCGTGAAGCTGTCGCCGAACCTCAAGACGTCCAACGACCTGGAGCAGACCTGCGCGGGCAAGCAGTTGTTCCTGATGGCCGTGCCCAGCCAGTTCATGCGCCCGGTTCTGGGCGACATCCGCGAGCTTTTGCCCAAGAACGCGGCCATCGTGTGCGCCAGCAAGGGCATCGAGCTGGACACCGGCAAGACCATGTCCGAAGTGTGCGAGGAGGCCATGGGCGGCAAGAAGCACCGCTTCGGCGTGCTCTCCGGTCCGAGCTTCGCCTACGAGGTGATCCGGCGCATGCCAACGGCCGTGAGCCTGGGCTGCAAGGACAAGGATCTGTCCAAGGAAGTGCAGGAGCTGTTCGCCACGGACACCTTCCGCGTCTACACCAACAAGGACGTGCGCGGCGTGGAGCTTGGCGGCGCGGTGAAGAACATCATCGCCATCGCGGCGGGGGTGTCCGACGAGTTGGGCTTCGGCACCAACGCCAGGGCCGCGCTCATCACCAGGGGTCTTGCCGAGATGGGCCGCCTGGGGGCCAAGATGGGGGCTGACCCCAAGACCTTCATGGGGCTCTCGGGCCTGGGCGACCTGGTGCTGACCTGCACCGGCGACCTGTCGCGCAACCGTCAGGTGGGCAAACGCCTGGCGCGCGGCCAGAAGCTCATGGACATCCTGTCCGAGATGAAGATGGTGGCAGAAGGCGTGAAGACCACCCAGGCCGTGCACCTCTTGAGCCAGAAGCTCAAGGTGGACCTGCCCATCACCGAGCAGGTCAACGCCGTGCTGTACGAAGGCAAGGACCCTGCCCAGGCCGTGCGCGAGCTGATGACCAGGGCGCTGCGCGACGAGTAGGGCCGTTAAGTCCGGCACGGGCTGAGAGAGTGAGGGGAATCGAGCGTCCGTGGGGGTGACCCTGCGGGCGCTTTTGTGTTTGGTGAGTGGCAGGAAAGGCAGCAGGTGTGCGAGGGCTCGGTTCGGATGTTCTTATGGGTGATCGTGCGGAGAACGAACGTGTCAGGTCAAACAGCCGAAGAACATTGATGGTCCAAATTGTGAGTATCAACAAGAAAGGCGTCGCGCTAAGACATGAATCGACGCAGCCTACTGCGGCTGGTTCAGGCAGTCCAGGCACGTGAACGCAGCGCGGGCGCAGTTCCGGCCGTCGCTCTTGGCAATGTAAAGCGCCTCGTCCGCCCTGTTCAGCAGGGTGTCCGGGGTGTCGTTCTCGGAGAGCGAGGCGACACCAATGCTTATGGTCTGCGACCTGTTGCAGGTGAATGTGAATTGGCTGACTGCATGGACGATTCGCTCGGCAACGATCATGGCGCTTGGAGTGTCCGTATCCGGACAAATGATCAGGAACTCCTCGCCACCCCACCGCCCGACAACATCAATGCTGCGCACCTGGGACGCCAATATCCGGCTCACCTCTTTCAGGACGGTGTCCCCGGCAATATGGCCAAGCTCGTCGTTGACTTTCTTGAAGTGGTCCAGGTCGATCAGGAGCACGGACAGCGGGTGCCATTTGCGCTTGGCGCGCGCGAACTCATAGCTGAGCACGGTGTTCAACTTCAAGCGGTTCGACACATTGGTCAGCGCATCAGTCTGCGATATCAGCGTGAGCTCTTTGTTGTGGGCTCTCAGTTGGCGCACCCACAAGGCCGCGACAGCGATGACAAACAAGAGGATGCCTGCAACTTTGTAGAGTAAAGAGTAGTCGGTGACGGTCTGAACGTTGATGGAGATGTGCTTGTCGATTATCGCGCCGCGATCCTGGCCGCTGATGGAGAGAATTCCCTTGTTGATGATGTCGAGAAGATTGGCCTTGTCTTTTGTCAGTCCCACGCGCAGTCGGTTTGTGTAGCCGGGAAGCTGCCCGGAAATTTTCAGGTTGAACCAGCCCTCTTTCTTGATCGTGTAGGCGGCCACGATGAGCGAACGCATGGTCATGTTCGCTTTGCGCTCGGAGATCATTTGGAACGCTTCCGCTTCCGTATCGACGGTGATGATGCGGAGGTTGGGGTAGTCCTTGCGTATGAACTCCTCCATGGCCGTGCCCTTCGGCAACACGAGCGTCTCGCCGGTCAGCGCTCCGGGATCGGATATGAAGGGATGCTCTTCTCTGGTAATGAAGACGTTGACGTCCGTGAAAATGGGCTCGCTGAACACCAGCCATTCTTTGCGTTTCGGCGTCTCGTTCAGGAAACTCAGGGCCTGGCATTTGCCTGACTTGGAATAGTCCAGGCTCTCTTCCCAGGTTTGTGTCTGCACCAGCTTGAATCTGAGGCCGGTCCGTTCGGACACGAGCTTCAGCAGGTCAGCTGCAATGCCCTGGTGTTCTCCGCGTTCATTTATGGATTCAAAGGGAACCCAGTCCGGATCGACGCAAAGCAATATTTCTCCATTGGTCTCGACATAATAGCGTTCAAGATCCGTGAGCGCGACGTCTGCGGCGAAAGATCGGGTCGCAAGAGAGGTCAGTGCGAAGAGCAACGCCAGGGGCAGCAGGCATGCGTAAAGCGAGCGTGTGTGATTGCGGCGCGGATGGTGTGGGTGTTCATGCATGGTGACAGGTCGATCGAGATCGGGAAACAATGTGAACACGTATTGCGCAGTCCTGCCAGTGAAGAACGGCAAATGCGAGGGCCGTTGCAGACCGCATGGCCAGTGGATGCGCTCATGATGCAACTTTTCCCCAACACTGTATATGCCAAGAGAACGAAGGAGTCGAGGCCGGAATTGCTGCCGCGGGCCGATGCGCCAGTGTCCGCAAACCGGAGACATGCCCGGGGGCAAATCCGGGAACTGTCTCTTGGCCGGGGCTGCGAGGCGCGCGAGCCCTTCAGGAAACGAAAAAAGCCGACGGGACTGTCGTCCCGTCGGCTTGCAATGCTTGGCCGTGTGGCCTTTGCGGCCTGAGGCTAGATCTTCAGCGCGGTGCGCAGGTCGGCAACGGCGTCGGTCTTTTCCCAGGTGAACTCGGGCAACTCGCGGCCGAAGTGGCCGTAGCAGGAGGTCAGCCCGTAGATGGGGCGCTTGAGGTCCAGGCGCTTGGTGATGAAGTAGGGGCGCATGTCGAACACTTCGCGCACGGCCTGGGTCAGGACTTCGTCGGAGAAGTCGGAGGTTCCGCCGGAGCTTGCCAGCACGGAGACGGGCTCGGCCACGCCGATGGCGTAGGCGATCTGCACTTCGCAGCGGTGGGCGGCGCCGGAGGCGACCACGTTCTTGGCCACGTAGCGGGCGAAGTAGGCAGCGGAGCGGTCAACCTTGGAGGGGTCCTTGCCGGAGAAGGCGCCGCCGCCGTGGTGGCCCATGCCGCCGTAGGTGTCCTGGATGATCTTGCGTCCGGTCAGGCCGCAGTCGCCCAGGGGGCCGCCGATGACGAAGCGTCCGGTGGGGTTGATGTAGATCTTGGTGTTCTTGTCCAGCAGGCTTTCGGGCAGGGCCTTGTGGATGACTTCGGCCTTGATGGCGTCCACCAGGTCGTCGTAGGCCACGTGCTCGTTGTGCTGGGAGGAGACGACGATGTTGTCGATGCGCACGGGCCTGCCTTCCTGGTACTCGACGCAGACCTGGGTCTTGCCGTCGGGGCGCAGGAAGTCGAGGATGTTCTCCTTGCGCACATAGGCCAGGCGGCGGGAAAGCTTGTGGGCGTAGTACACGGGGGCGGGCATGAGGGTGTCGGTCTCGTTGACCGCGAACCCGAACATCATGCCCTGGTCGCCCGCGCCCTGCTCTTCGGGCTTGGTGCGGTCCACGCCCTGGGCGATGTCGGCGGACTGCTTGTCCACAGAGGAGATGACCGCGCAGGTCTCCCAGTCAAAGCCCATCTGGGAGCTGTTGTAGCCCACTTCCTTCACGGTTTCGCGCACGATGCTGGCGAAATCGGCGAAGGCGGAGGTGGTGATTTCACCGGCGATGAAGGCCACACCAGTGGTGACCAGGGTCTCGCAAGCCACGCGGGCTTCGGGGTCCTGCTTGAAAATGGCGTCCAGGACGGCGTCGGAAATCTGGTCCGCGACCTTGTCGGGGTGGCCCTCGGTGACGGATTCGGAAGTGAAGAGATACTTGCCTTTAGAAGCAGCAACCATGAAGGTTCCTCCCAGGGAAGAAATGCGCCCGTTCCAGTCAGGAACCGGCGATGAAAACACAGTGAGCGGCCCAAAAAGGCCGCTAGGCCATGTGTCACAAGTCGTAAAGTCTTGTCAAATGCTTCGGGTGTCTTTTCTATATCTTTCTTGAGAGACGCGTGGCGGCTTCTGCCGCGATGTGACGGCTCAGTGCAAAAGCATGTTGTCGATAAGGCGCGCGCCGGGAAACTTGACCGCCACGGCCAGCAGCGCTGGCCCGCTAACGTTCTGAAGGGGCACGATGGTCTCGGGGTGCACGCATTCCAGATAGTCCACAACGGCGTCCGGCATGGACTGTCCATAGAAATCGGCCAGATCGGCCAGGACTTTAGCCGCGTCTGATTCGCCCGAAGCCACCTGGGCCTTGGCCCGCAGGAGCCCCTGATGGATGGACGGGGCCTGGGCGCGCTCCTTGGGGGAGAGGTAGACGTTGCGCGAGCTTATGGCCAGCCCGTCTGGTTCGCGAAATATGGGGCGGCCCTCGATGGCCACGGGGATGTCCAGGTCACGCACCATGCGCCGGATCACGGCCAGCTGCTGCCAGTCCTTGCAGCCGAACACGGCGGTGGTGGGGATGGCCAGCATCAGGAGCTTGGAGACCACGCCGGTCACGCCAGCGAAGTGGCCGGGGCGGGAGCGTCCGCACAGCGCCTCGGTCAGGCCGGACACGCTGACGGTTGTCGCGAAGCCGGGCGGATACATCGCGCCGGGTTCGGGCATGAAGAGCACGTCCACGCCTGCGGCGCGGGCCTTGGCCGCGTCGCCCTCGGGGTCGCGCGGGTAGCGGTCCAGGTCTTCGTTCGGCCCAAACTGCGTGGGGTTGACGAAGATGCTGGCCGCGACTTTCTGCGAGTTGGCCCTGGCCCACTCGAACAGCGAGACGTGGCCCGCGTGCAGGTAGCCCATGGTGGGGACGAAGGCCGAGGTTAGGCCCTGGCAGCGCCAGGACCAGCATAGGGCCTGGAATTCTTGGGGAGAAGTGATGATTTGCATGATGGATTCCCGTTGGCGTGAAGTCGCGGGGAACCTACTCCCATGCGTGGAGCGTGTCTACCCGAGCAGCTTCACCAGCCGGTGCTTCTGTTCCAGCTGGAACTCGCTGGTCAGGTTCGGGCGCAGGGAATCGAAGGCGGATTCGGGCTTGAGCCAGCCGTCCAGGCTGTTTCCACGGATGTCCGCCACGGCCTGTTGCCACGCCGGGACCAGCCCGACGGGCTTGTCCCACAGGGTGGCGCGGGAGCGCTGCGCGTCGGCGGAGAGGGAGTTCCAGAAGGTGTCCAGGTTGGTCCAGAGCTGTCCGCTCTTTCCCATGCTGGAGACGCCCAGCCAGCGCAGGTTCCCGGCCTGGGCGGCCAGGGGGGCCTCCAGCTTTGCACCGAGCGCGTGGTCCAGCAGGTCGGCGTTGTTGCGCAGGTATTTGGCCAGCCCGTTCCAGGCGTCGGTGATGGCCGACCAGCTCTTCTGCACCTGATCCATGCCGGAGGTCACAGACAGCGGCAGGGCCTCGCCGAAGCTGTCCTCCAGGGTGAGGAGCACCCGGCCCTGGTCCTGGCTGAAGGTGTTGTTCTCCGAGACCTGCTCGCGGCCGTTCACCAATATCTTGCCGTCCTGGCCTGGCCGCTGGTTGCCGATGATCCCCATGGTGGCCAGCGCCCCGGTGCGCCCGTCTGTCAGGTTCACCCGCTCCCCGATGCGCTGCCCGCTCTGGATGATGGAGAGATAGGCTCCTTCGTGCCAGAGGTCCTTGCCGGGCGTCACGGTGGAGGGGATGCGCGTGGTCTCCACCTGGGCAGAGAAATGCGTCTGCGAGCCGTTCAGGGCCGTGGCCGCCGAGTTGTACACGTCGCGCCAGGTGTCGCCCGAGCTCACATTGAAGGACACGGGGGGGCCGTCCAGGCGCGTGGTCAGGCCAAGGGCGGAGAGGAGCCCCCCGGAAGTGTCGGACAAAGCGAAGCCGTCCGCCTTGTCCGCGCGCACCGTGAGGGACTGCCCGTCGGTGGTGACGCCCTGCTGCGCGGTGGGAATGGGCCAGTAGTCCACGGACGCACTGACGCCGGGCTGGGAATACGTGGTGGAGGGCGCGCTCATCGCGGGGCTGGCGGTGACCACCCAGGCAGGCTGGGCGTTCACTTCGGCCCCCACGGTGCGCAGCACGTCGCCCCAGGTCCAGCCGGAGCCGATGGTCACGGAGTGCGAGCGGGTCTCGCCGTCGTACTCCGAGGTGAAGGTGTAGGTCCCGGCTGCCACGGTGGTGGCCTGGGTGGGGTCGTAGGCCTTCGAGATGTAGCTTCCGGGCTGGTCGGCGTTGCCCCCGGAGCCTACAGTGTAGGCCAGGTCGTGGCGGCCCGTAGACAGGGTGGTGGCTGCGCGCGGGTCCACCGGGGTGGAGGAGAAGTACGTGGGAAGGGCCTTTTGCAGGCCGGTGACCGTGTACTCCCGCTCGCTGGCCGGGCCTATGGGGTTGCGCGTGGCCGCAAGCCGCAGCGACGACAGCAGCGAACCGGACACGTCCGCCACCTGGAGATCCTGGCTCTTCCGGTCGGGATTCACCGACAGTGTCAGCACCGAGCCGGTCCCGGCCATGTCCGGGTTCAGCTGGAACGCGGCGTTCTGGTAGACCACGTCGGCGCGCGCCGCGATGGGAGCGTCGTTCACGGCGTCCCTGACCCCGGAGAGCACGTCTCCCCAGGTGTCTCCAGCGGCCACGTCCACGGACAGGGTTTCGGTCTCGCCGCCCAGGGTCAGGTCGAAGGTGTAGGTTCCTGCGGCGATGTCCGTTCTGGCCAGGGCGTTGAAGCCGCCGGACACGATCTTCACTTCCGGCGTGGACTGGTCCGTGGCGCGGACGGTGCCGCTCATTTTGCCGCGCGCGTCCTGCGCGCCGGTAACCAGCCGGGACTCGCCCCAGGGGGGCGGGGAGGTGGGCCAGGCGAAGGAGGAGAGGGCGCTTTCGAATTCGGAGAGCTTGCGGTCCAGTCCCTGAATGGTCTGGTTGGACCAGTTCTGGCGCAGGGAGCGGTCCTTGGCGTCCTCAGTGCGGGACAAGACCTCCCGTGCCGCCCAGTCCCTCTTCACCTGGGCGGTCGTGAGTGCGGTCTCGTTCAGGACCGGTTTCACCGGGCTGTCGCTCACTGTCGCAGAACTCCATGCGTTCCAGGCACAGGCCCCTGGCGGGCGCGGTCTGCGGGGCCAGGGTTCTGTCCTTCGTCGCCAGAAGAGATCGGACGGTTTGGGCGTTTGCTTTACCCCTGCCCACTTCCACCAGGCAGCCCATGATGTTGCGCACCATCTGCTTGAGGAACCCCCCGCCGGTGACGGCCCACACGGACTCGTAAGGCTGGCAGGTCTCGCGCCGCACGATGGCGTCCACCGTGCGCACGGTGGACACGACGGGCGTGCCCGCGTTCTGGAAGGCGGCGAAGTCGTGGGTGCCCACGAACTCGCGGGCGGCGTGCTCCATGGCCGCGAAATCAAGCGGGCCGACTGGCCAGACGAAGGCCCTGCGCTGGGGCAGCAGGAAGCCGTTCTCGTGCCAGAAGGTGTAGGTGTAGGTCTTGATGGCCGGGCAGGCGCGGGCGTGGAAGCGCGGTGCGGCCCGCTCCACGGAGATCACGGTGACGTCGGGCGGCAGGATGGCGTTCAGCGCCCTGCGCCAGGGCAGGTGCACGCGGTCCGCCGGGACGTCCACGTGGGCGGTCTGGGCCAGGGCGTGGACCCCGGCGTCGGTGCGCGAGGCTCCCTGGAGGCGCACGAAGGTTCCGGCCAGGCGGGCCAGCGCCTCTTCCACGCAGCCCTGGACGCTGCGCCCGAAGCCCTCGGGCTGGAGCTGCCAGCCGGAAAAGTCTGTGCCCTGGTAGGCCAGGACCAGTTTCAAGCGCACGGTCTCGTTCATGGGCAGGGCCTCTACACCGGGCCGCGCCGGGAGGGAAGACCCCGGCACAACGTGAAGGGCCTCCCCGGATCGCGCCTGCGCGTCCCGGAGAGGCCCTGATTGATGAATGGTCGGTGCGGCTAGGGCTTGTCGGGCAGGTTCGGCCCGGCCTGGAGCTTGGTGAGGTCCTCGGAGAGCTTGGCGGCCTTCTTGGCGCTGACGTTGGAGAGGATCTCGCCCGCCTGCCTGCCCTTCATGCCCGACAGAATCTTGACGGCGATGTTCTCATCCAGGGCTTCCAGGGCCGACGCGGCCTGCTTGGCCTTCATGTTGGTGTACACGTCGATCAGGTGACGCATGTTCTCTTCCTTGATGGACTTGGCCTCGGTCAGCATGCCCTTGAGAAGGGTTTCCAACGCCTGGAGCTTGGCCAGGCGGGTATTGAGGTCGGCCTCCAGGGTCTTCAGGGCCTGCTCCTGGCGATCAAGGGCCTCGGCGCGGGCTTTCAGCTGCTGCACGGACAGCACGGACTCGGGCTGCGCGGGCGGGGCTTTCTTGTCCGCCGCCGCGGCCGGGGCCTGCTGGGCGGCCATGGCCAGGGATTCCTCCAGGATGACGGCGCGCACGGCCTGAACGGCCTGGGCCGGGGACAGGGTCTGGCCCGGCGTTTTTTCGGAAGAGGCGGAAATCGGGGCCTGGACGCCAGCGGGCGCGATGCCCTGCTGGGCCGAAGAGAGCGCAGAAGTCTGCCCAGTCGCCTGGGCCTGCATCTGCACGGATGTCTGCCCCTGCGCCTGCGGTACGGGAGCTCCCGGCTTCGAGGGCGAGCCGAACCCCATCACCAGCAGAAGCGCCAGCTTGGCCCCGGCCAGCACGGCCACGGCCAGGGCGACTTTAGACAGCCGGAACCTGGTAGCGAAGGGTTGCCATCTCGTCGAATTCGGCCTGCTCTTTTCGGTTCTCATCTCGCGCATGGCGTTCCGCCTGTGTTTCTTTGAGTTTTTCCAGAAGCTTGCGCTCCTTGGCCCGATCAACCAATTCCTGGCGGCGCAGGATCACGTCCTGGGCCAGCCGCGCTTCCTCCTGCTGGGCCAGATACAGGTCCCCCGCCAGTCTTTTGGCGTAGTTCCTGCCCAGCCAGATGTCGGCCGCGCTTTTCGCCCCGCCCTGGGACATGGCTTCCAGGTGGGCCGACAGGCTGGACTGAATGTGCTCCACGCGGGCGCGTCCGGCCTGATGGGCCTGCTCGGCCTTGGCCAGGGCCTGCTTGGCCTGGTCTTCCAGCTGGGCGCGGTAGTCGAGCACCTTCTGCAGGTTGAAGCGAAACGGTCTGGGCATGATGCGCCCGTTTAAGCAAGGACCGGGCCAGCTACGGAATCGGTTCGATCCGCACCTCGCGCAGCAGAACGGCAAGTGATCGGTGGTCCTGTGGGGCGAAGGTGCTGTCCGGGGTGAGCCGGTTGAAAAGGGCGTACTGCAAAGTCACGGTGTTTTCACCGGCCTGGGCCTGGAAGACGACCTCGTTGTCAGCGAACATTATGCCAGGGAACGCTGGAATGGCGCCGTATCGGTTGACGGTTTCGCCGTTGACGGCGGTGCGGACGACCTGGCCTTCCAGAGGATTGAACAGGGAGTATCGAAGGCGGAAAGGACCGGGTGTCTGCGCATGAAAACGGAAGGTGCTGGAGGGGCCAAAGCCCCATCGGCACGCAGACCCGCCGACTTCTTCCACCGGGCCGAGGCCCTCGGAGCGCTCCGGGAATGCGAAGTCGGGAGGAAGCGGGTACTGGAGAACCAGAAGCTCCTTAAAGGCCACGGGATACAGGTCGCACATGTCCATGCCTGCGGCGGGTTCGTTCTGGATGAACTCGAGCTTCACCATGCATTCCCGGAACGGTTGCGTCCTGCTGTAGGTTATCATCACGCTGGGGCGGTTGTCGGGCGCGGCGCTTTCGAACACTGTTAACGGCGGTTCCGAATCGAATACGAGACTAGCCCGCACCAGCCCCCTTCCGCCAGTGTTGCGCAAACCCAGCGTGAAGCTCAGGAACTGCGGCTGCTGCCAGTTATTGCGCCAAACGGCCTCGAACCGGCCCGGAACGCCGATGTGCAGCGGGATCATGACGTTTCCGCCGTGCGGCAGAAATGTCATGTGGCGAACGCCCATGGCGTGCCGCAGGAAGACGTCGGGGTCGGCGGTGAGGTGGGCGTTCTCCCCGCCCGGCGAGACGGACAGGGGGACCGGGGCTGGCAAATCCCACCGGAACACCCGGGCTCCCTCGATATCCTGGAAGTGCCGGGGTTTGCCGAGCCTTGAAAATCCGGTGACCTCAGGGGTTCCCGATCTGCTGGACTCGGAAAAGTCCAGCAGCAGGAAGCTCTTTCCGTCGCTGCCGGGCAGTTGTCCGGGCTCCCGGAAGTCGGGGACGCCGGAATCCGAAAGGTACCAGTTGAGAGCCCGGGCAGAGAAGAAGTCGGAGGCGTACCAGGTGTCCCCGTTGCGCAAAAGTGGAAGGAGCCTTGCCGCAGTCGGTTTGTACACTCCGTGATTGCTCTGCACACGATAAAAGAGGTGCGGCGTCAGCAGGAAGATCGCGGCGCAGGCGCAGGCGGCGAAAAGCGCCGGCGCCGGGCGGGAACGCAGAAGGGGAACCCTGGCCAGCGCGGCCCCGGCGCATATGGCGGCCAGGGGCATCAGAAAGCTGAGATGCCAGGGGGCGAAGTAGCTGTTGTAGCCGCCCACGGACAGGATCACGCAGGGCAGGGCGGCGAATCCGAGAAACATCCAGGCCAGCCGCCTGTTGCCGCGCCAGAGCACGGCGAGACCGATCGCGAGCGCCGCAAGCAGGAGCATGGCCAAGGGGAGTGGGACATTCTCGAACAGCACGCGCCACGCGTTGAGCCCGTAACGGGAGATCACGGCCCACGGGGAGCTGTCGTAGGCGGCCTCCTTGCCCATCCGCGCCAGCATGAAGACGGCTCCGGGCAGGGCGGCAACAACGGTCGCGGCGCAGTAGGCGAAAAAGGCTCGGAGCCTCTTTTCCCGCGAAGCCGCCAACATGGCAAGAACCATGAGGCCCTGGGCGGCCACCAGCAGGAAGGACAGGAAATGCAGGAGCAGCAGGATCGCGTTGGCGGCGCTCAGCGTAAGGAGACTGCGGCGGTCCTGCCGGTCCAGGTAGCGGTGAAAAGCCTGGAGCATGAACAGGAACGCCAGGAGAAACAACGTGTATGGCCGGACTTCACGGCTGTAGAGGATGTGGCTCGGGTTGAGCGCCATCAGGGCGGCGGCCCAAAGCCCTGCGCCGGGTCCGGCTGCGGAGTTCCCCAGGAAGAAGACCGCCAGGACACCGCCCAGGCCCGCCAGCGCCGGGACAACGCGCATGGCGAAGTCGTTGTGGGCGAGGATCTGGGCTGCTTTCGTGAGCAGTGCGAACGTCGGAGGATGCGTGTCCATCACCAGGGAACGCTTGACGATGAAGAGAGCCGGATTGAGGGCCGTCAGCGTGAGGTTCATCTCGTCATACCATTGGGAGGGCAGGCCAAGTTCGTAGAACCGGAGAAGGGTCGCGACGGCAAGGATGAACGTCAACCCCGGCCAAAGGATGGTCTGGGAGGCGCCGAAATGGGCTTTCACGCTGGTGGAGACCTTATTTCAACTTGCTGTCGCCCTCGGCCAGTTCAGTCAGGCGGTCGCGATCGGCGATGGTGATGGTGCGGTTGTCCATGACGATGAAGCCCTGGTCCTCAAGCTTGGCCAGGGCGCGGGACAAGGCCTCGCGCGTGGCGCCCAGAAAGCCCGCCAGGTTGCCCTTGCTCATGTCCAGCACGAAGGTTTCGGATTCCTTCTCCGATGCCTGGTGCAGCAGGTAGGCTGCCAGACGTGCTGGGACCTCGCGCAGGGTGAGCTGGCCGATCATGGTGGCCATCTGGCGCAGCCGCTGGGACAGGGCGGCCAGCATGGCCATGGCGAGCCCTGCGTCGCGCTCCATCAGGCGGGTGAGCACGGATTTCTCGGTGTAGAGCACGGTGCTCGGCTGGATGGCCATGGCGTTGGCCGGGAACTTGCCGCCCGTGAACATGGGGACCTCGGCGAAGGGTTCGCCGGGGGGGAGCACATGGAGGATCTGCTCCTTGCCCTCGGGAGAAGACTTGTAGATCTTCACCTGGCCCGAAAGCAGCACGTACAGGCCCTTGGCCTCCGCGCCTTCAAAAAACACCACCTGGCCCTTGTCCAGCTTGAGGACTGCCGAGTTGTTTTCCAGGGTGGTGAGCTGTTCGCGGCTCAGGCTCGAAAACAGCGGAACCGTTGCCAAAATAGTCTGCGTGGCGCTGGGCTTGACATGCATGGGGCCATGCTAGCCGCTTTTTGATGCAAATCAAAGCCCCATGAGGGGAATACGATAGCTTCAGGGATGATGGCTCGTGAGTCGGACGGATAACCCGTCCATTTCAGGATCGGCAGGGAGAAGGGCATGAAAAAGGCTGCGTTGATAACGGTGGTGATCCTGGGGGGGCTGATTCCTGCAGCGCACCTGCACCGCTGGCAAGGGTTGCCGGAGGCACTGGCCTGGCTCGCCCCGTTGGCGCTCCTGCCCCTGCGGCGCGAGTTCGTGCGCCGCGCCTGCCAGGCGCTCATGCTGGCCGGAGTGCTGGTCACATTGAACAGCATGGTGTTCTTCATCAAGATGCGCCTTGCCATGGGCATGCCCTGGACGCGGCTGGCCGTGATCCTTGCCGTGGCGGCCATGCTTCCGGCCCTGGCGGCCTGGGCGCTGGAACGTCCGTATTTCGCCTCTCGCCCGAAGGGCGGGGCTGCCCCTGAAACCGCCGGGGGAGTCGGCCCCGCTGATGTCGGGGGCACACCTGGCGAGCCCTCCGGCCGAGTCTCCGGCATCGGCCAGCCGGAAGAAGCCCTGTCCGGCTGGCGTGACGCGCCCCTCAAGCCTTTACAGATAACCCAGCGTCCACCCGCCTTGGCGCGCGACACCACCATCCCCGCCTTGGCCGCCTGGGCCTTGACCCTGTGCGCCCTGGGGGCCGTGCAGCTGAAGGCCTCGACGCCCATGCTGCTGGCCGAGCGCTTCCTGCCCGGCGCAGGCTGGCTGGAGGCCTCGCTTCTGGCGCTCTATGCCGGGTTCGTGGTGCAGGCAATGCTTTCGCCGGGGCGCTCGCCCGTTGTGCGGCGGCGCATCTGGGGGCTCTTCTCGTTCGTCTTTTTCGCCCAGCTGGCCCTGGGGCTCGTGGGTTTCGAGCGCTTCCTCATGACCGGGGCGCTGCACCTGCCCGTGCCGGCGCTCATCGCCGCAGGGCCGCTCTTTCGCGGCGAGGGCCTCTTCATGCTGATCCTGTTCGGGAGCACGGTGCTCCTGCTGGGGCCTGGCTGGTGCAGCCACCTGTGCTACATCGGCGCGTGGGATTCGGCCATGTCCGGCGCAAAGAAGCGCCCCGGCCCGCTTCCGGCCTGGGTGCGCAGGGGGCGTGCGGCGCTGGCCGTGCTGGTGCTGGGCGGGGCCTGGCTCATGGGACGCCTGGGCGTTCCCGTGGTCTGGGCCGCCGGATTGGCTGCCGGGTTCGGTCTGGCCGGAGTGGGCATTATGATTATCGTGTCGCGTCGCGCGGGGGTGATGACCCATTGCACGGGCTGGTGCCCCATGGGGCTGGCGGCGGGGATTTTGGGGAAGCTCTCGCCCTGGCGGCTGCGCATCCGCGAGGGCTGCACGTCCTGCGGCGCGTGCTCCATGGCCTGCCGCTACGACGCGCTCCGTCCGGAGGATCTGGCGGCGCGCCGCCCTGGCGTGTCCTGCTCGCTCTGCGGCGACTGCCTGGAACGCTGCCCGCGCGGCGAGATGTCCCTGACCGTGTTCGGGCGCGGCGGGCCTGGCGCGCGCGCCGCGTTCGTCACCCTGGCCGTGAGCCTGCATGCGCTGTTTCTGGGGGTGGCCCGCCTGTGAGGGAGGGCATGTCGTATATGAGCATCATCGGAGCGTTGTTGACCGCCTGGGCCAGCAGAGCAGAGCCACGATAAGCAGGACAAACGCTCCCCAGCCTGCGATGGATATGGCAAGCCCCAGATTCCGGAACTTCTCAGCCGAAAATTCCAGGAGCAGGCCGTTCGGAGGGTTGTCTGGAAGCGGGTAGGCGTTCATGAAGCCGTAGGCTTTGAGGGGCTTGATCGTTTCGCTGGCGGATATTGTCAGCCAGGAGGGATGATAGGCCTCGCTGAAAAGCAGCAACCCGTTGGCGGGCAGATTCCCTTGAACGCTGTAGCGTGCGGCACTCAGGCGTGTGGAGTCCGGGGAAACCATCGGTCCTGGCGCTTCGGCTTGCGGTTGTCCGCGCATTTCCAGCAGGTCGCAGGCGGCGTTGCCGGTATTGCCGGGAGCATCTACGTCCAATTCCACCAGCCCCCGGGGACCGGGCTCGAAGGTGCCCAGCTCTTGCCAGAGGGGACCCTGTGGGGTGAGCAGGCGCGCCCGGACGCGGTGAGGGCCGGAGCCCAGGGGCCGCAGCGCGAAGCGAGCAGGCAGCATGACGGCCTGTCCCATGGAGGCCGCGTCCGGATAGGAATTCGCAGGGGCGACGGTGATGGTCATGGGCTGGTTGGGGGGATTCACGAGAGAGCCCAGCTGGGCCTGGCGCAGGTCGAAACGAATCCAGACGGAAGATAGCGGCTGGCGGATCGAGACTTCCTTGCGTCTGGCGTACACGTCTTCCCATTTTCCGTCCGTGGCCGCAGTGAGTTCGTACAGGGGCAGATATGTCTTGCCGTCAGCCGACCAGGAGGCCCGAACGTAGGCTTTCCCGTCGGGATCGCCAAAGAGGCGGGGGTAGCTGGTCAGGGTGAATCCCGAGACGGGGTAGGAGAAATCCAGGCGGAACGAAGCCTGCCCAGGCTGGTCGCCCTCGGCGGCCAGGGTGCCCGCCCCCGAGCCGTCCAGGTTTTCCGCCCGCAGGTTCTCCGTCTGCATGTTCACCCCGGGCACGGGTGTCAGCAAGGCGATGTCCCGGATTGCCGAATACACGCCCTGAGACTGCAGCACGCAGGCCTCCGCTTCGGCCAGCACGGTGCCCGCGTTTATGGAGAAGGCCTTTTCCAAGGCCCTCCGTGCGGCGACGAATTCTCCCTCCGGCACGGCCAAGACGCCAGACACCACTGCCCCCCTGCCCCTTGCCAGAATACTCACGGGATTTCCGTCCATGATACGGGTTCCCAGATCAAGCCAGCGCCATCCCTTGTCGAAAGGATCGGTCGAGGCTGTTGTCGCCAGCGTAGTGCCGCTATGGGCTATCGTTAGGCCATGTTGCGCAGGTAGGTTGCCCACGCGCGCCAACAGGCGGTAGTGGCCCGAACCGGCGAGTGGGATAGATATCGTGGACGCCTCGCGGGAAACCAGCGCCCCGGTGTTCAAGGGCGACCCCTCGAACCAGAGTACCTGGTGCCAGCGGTCGGACACGCGCTCCCACCCGTCCGGAGCGGCCTTGCCCGGTTCGAGTGCGGGCCGCCAGCTTCCGGCGGGAAGATAGGGCAGCAGAAGTTCAGGCCATGAGTCGTTGTGGACCAACACCTCGCCACGGGCCTTCCCCAGCCGGTCGATATCGGACTTGTCCAGATCCGTGGAGAAGAACAGGGCGGTGCGTCCGAAGGGATTGGCCTCGAGCTGGGCCATGCTGGAGAGCAGCGGAAACCCACCGGTTGCCAGCGCTGCGGACTGCGTGGCGCGGATTCGTGGCAAATAGTCAGTGTTGTCCAGGACCACGAAGGGACCGAAAGACCAACTCTTGTCGGGAGGCAGGTCGCGTTGAGCCTGTAGAAACGGGCGCAGGACGTCCTTCGGATCCGGCAGGGTTTCCGAGCCTCGTTTGGCCGGGGGCATCCAGCCGAAATCCAGGTAGGACAGGTACGGCTCGTCCTTGTCCCAGACCACCCTGCGCACCGCGCTCAGGCCGAGCAGCCGCCCGTATTCGTCGGTGGAGGGCACCCTCCGGTGGGCCACGGACAGCAGGTACCGCCCGTAGGGGTTGCCGATGAAGGCCGGACCTACGAGCGAGTCCTTGCCCATCATGCCAAAATTGCGCGTGAGGCTCGAGGAGGGGGGCGCGGGGATGTCCCCGGTGGGGCTGGATATGGTGGGGAAGACCGCCACACGGTATATGCCGGGGTCGCGGGCCAGGGCCTCGGCCAGGGCGCGTTCCTCCGGGCGGAGGGGTTGGGGAGTGATAGCCATGGTCTGCGTGGTCTCGTTCTTGGGCACGGCCAGCTGTCCAGACCACCAGGGAAAGAGGTAGACCGCCAGCGTTGCGGCTGTGAAGGCCACGGCCAGTCGGTCTGGCCAGCGGTGTGTCGTCCAGATGCTCCGGCGGAACACGGCTTCCAGACCAAGTCCGGCCAGCAAGGCGAACCCGGTATAGTAGACCAGCAGCCAGCGCGTGGGTCTGGCCATGAAGAAGAACAATACCTTGGCCTGATACAGCACCACCTCGTACAGGAAGCGTCCAGGCAGTGTCCGGGTGCCTGTGAGCAGCACGAAGCCGAGCAGAAGGCATAAGGCCGCGAACCACTTGAGCGTGGGGTTGGGGGAGCGCCCGAGCAGGCCGAGCAGCCCAAGCGCCAAGATCGCGAAAGCCGAGGGCTTCCACCATTGATCGGCGGGGGCAGCCACCGGGTAGGCGTACTCGGAGCCCATGCCATGGTTGTCTGTGTGGCCGATCATGGCTTGGCGCGGCGGGATGGAATACTCCCGATATTTGTGGACGTAGTCGGCCTGGATCTCAGCGACACTCTGGTTGTGCTTGAACGCGTTGGCCCCGGCGGAGCCCAGGGCCGTGGGCAATATCCAGTGCATGTGCAGCACGATCATGACCGCACCAGCTATGGCTAGGACAGCCAGGGAGCGCCACGGGGAACCGGGCGCGCTGGCCATGGCGGACGCGCAGTAGAGCGCCAGCAGCAGGCCCGCCGATGTGACGCCGAAGGGGGAGGAACAAGCCAATGCCAGGACCATGCCCGCGCACAGCCCTGCGGCCAAGAAATGACGAGGGTTCGAGGCCTTTACGGCCACATCTGCGAGGGTGATGATCCACGGGGCCAGTGCGTATGCGAATCCCGCTTCGGTATGTCCGCTCAAGGCCATCGAATATGTGCGGGGGTTGAACTGGGAGAGGGCGCAGACCACAAGCGTGGATATCCCGGAGAGCCCGAGCCGCCGGGAGATCATCCAGAACCCAGCGGTTCCTAGCAGCATGTAGGCCAGGTTGAGCCAGCGGGCCAGGATTCCCCCCCCGAGCCAGGACAGGCCGTTGCGGACGAGGAGGTCGAAATAGAAGGTCAGGCCGTTCATCGGGCCGGGCGAACCTAGCTCGAAGATGCTGCTCCAGGTGGCATGGGAGATACTCCCGTAAGTTCTGATCTCTTCAGGAAAGGGCGGGAATGATTGGTCCCAGTTCTGGGAAATGTGCCCCGGCGCCCAGAGCGCGTCTCCGTAGGCCAGCAGGTAGCCTGCGGCGGTCACGGCCAAGGCTGTCGCCAGGACGATCCACCAACGCTGCGGACACAGGATAGGGGTGGGTTTCGGTTGGGTCACTTTGCGAGCGAGAGGATATCCGGGGTATATTCGGCCACCTCCCGTTTCATGATCTGGCGCCAGTCGAACTCCTCTTCTACCAGCTTGCGTCCGGCAGAACCCAGCCGTTTGGCGAGCTCGCGGTCCTCGATCAGGCGCAGGAACGCCGCAACGTAGGCGTCTACGTCTTCCGAGGGGCAGACCAGCCCGTTCTCCCCGTCCTTGACGATCTTGCCGATGGCCTTAAGCTTGGTGACCACCACGGGCAGGCCGCAGCCCCAGTATTCGAAGAGTTTGAAGGACAGATAGTTGTCGTGGTTCAGGGTGGCCCGCAAGGTCATGCAGCCGATGTCGCAGGCGTTGATGTACGCCGGGACTTCCTGGTGGGGAATCCAGCCCGGGGTCAGCACGTT
Source organism: Fundidesulfovibrio putealis DSM 16056 (assembly GCF_000429325.1). NCBI lineage: Bacteria > Pseudomonadati > Thermodesulfobacteriota > Desulfovibrionia > Desulfovibrionales > Desulfovibrionaceae > Fundidesulfovibrio > Fundidesulfovibrio putealis. The sequence continues at coordinate 11,310 of NZ_AUBQ01000013.1, read as the reverse complement.
GGCGTCAAGACCCAGGGAGGCGATCAGGGGGCGGATCACTGAATCGAAGTACGGTCCGCCGCCGCCCAGTATGAGAAGCTTCGTGTCCGGGCGGGCCTTCACGATTCCGGCCAGTACGTGCATGAGCACGTCCACGCCGTCGTCGTGCTTGATGTCGCCGTGGAAGATCAGCATGGGGGCCTCGGGCGCCACGCCCAGCTTGCTCCGGACCGCCGCGCCGTCCAGGCCTGGACGAAAGACTTGGCTGTCTGTTCCGTCCGCCACCACGACGACCTTCTCGGGGGGAAGTTTCTTGACCGTGATAAGATGCTCGCGCATCACGTCGCTGACCACGAACACCCGTTGGGCCTGGGACAAGACCAGATTTTCAAGCCAGACCAGAGGTTTCGACAACAGCGGCATGTCCGTGCGGGCGATGTCCGAGTAAAAGTCGGTGAAGTCCACGAAGACCGGCCTGCGGATGATCTTCCCGGCGATAACCGCAGCCATCCCGGCCAGGGGGTTCCAGGCGTGGACGGCGCAGATGCCGCGTGCCTTGTGCTTGCGGTAGATGATTTCCAACAGGATGATGGTGATAATGGAGGCCAGGAAATGCCACAGGCGCACGGGCAGCCTGAGCGTCCCGTAAAGCATTTTGCCGAACCCCGGATACTGGTTCATCCAGATCCACTCCGTGTAGTAGGAGCGGCGCGAGGCGAGATCCTGGCTGGGCGCGACCATGTTCACCATGGCCTTCTTTTCGGCGATGAGTGCCTTGGCCAGCCAGTACATGCGAAGGTTCGCCCTGGAGACCGGGGGGATGGTGGTCTCCACAAGGATGGCTACGCGCGGATGGCGTTCCAGATCGAACCCTTCGGGCTCTGAGGAACCCACATTGCGGCGGAAGAATCCCATGGGTCAGCCGTTGCGCACCGGAGTGATGCAGGTGGGTGCGGTGTCCATCATAAGTGCCATATGGATGAAATACCTATTCGTTGCCGTTTGAATGGTCAAGCGCGCGAAATATGCCTTTGAATTCACTTAGGTTCAGCCCACGCGCTCGAACAGGATGAGGTTGTCCTGGCTGAAGGTGATCTCGTAGCCGGGCAGGTCCAGCTCTTCGGGCTTGACGAAGTTGGTGCTCACCAGGAAGGCGTTCAGGTTGTACTTCTCGGCGATCTCGGTCAGCGGCTTGGTGATCAGCGGGAACCAGTCCACCAGCTCCCACACGCCCACGGAGTTGTCCGAGAGGAGCACCTGTCCGTTGTCCAGGAAGTAGGTGACAGCGTCCGCCAGTCCGTGGGGCAGGCAGGCCAGGCGCACAGGCTTCGGGCGGCTGTTCAGGTGGTCGATGAGCGCGCGAAGTGCCGGGGTGATGGACTTGTCGGGGTTCTTCACCACCAGCTTCAGCTGAAAGAACAGCACCAGGATGAGGCACCCCAGGCCGATGATGCAGGGCACATAGCGCACGATGCCCCACACTTCCGGGTTGCCCTGGAACCTTAAGATCATGGCTCCGGCCACGGCTGCGGCCGCCGAGGTGCCGAACTCCAGATACCGCTGGCCCTCGCCCAGAAAGCGCAGCAGCGGCAGGTTGAACAGGATGCCCAGGCCAAAAAGCGTCACGCTCCAGAGCACGTAGGCCTTCATCCAGGGGTCGCCCGCCTGGGGCAGCACGCTGAACACCGCACAGAAGGAGTAGAGAATCCAGGGATTCACGGCCAGAAACGGCGCAACCGGGATGGTCCAGATCAGGTGCTCGATGCGCCTGACGAAGTCGGTGTGCTTGCGCTCCTTGGTGGGGTTGCCGCGCACCTGATGGGCCAGCCTGTTGTGGATGTTGTACATCCAGAAGCTGATCATGAGCAGGTGCCCGCGCAGGTAGCGCAGGTACAGGCCCTTGGTGGCGAACACCGCCGCCAGGACGCCCACGGCGAACACCAGCAGGTGGTTCACGTCTCCCGTGACCATGGCCATCCAGAACAGGGTGAAGAAGAACACCTGCATGGCCATGCGGTGGGTCATGGACAGGAGCATCACGCCGCCCACGCCCAGCAGGAAAGTCCACCAGGACGGGTGGAGCACGTAGCTCATCACCAGGAGCATGGCCCAGGTGAAGATGAGGCTGCCCAAGGTGCGCAACGACAGGTTGGAGGCTTCCAGCGGCACGACCGGCGTGAGAAGATACGCCATCTGGGCGAAGTGGCCTCCGGCGGCCTGCCCGGTGGCGGAGTAGCCCATGAAGTAGACCGTCAGGCTGCCCAATACGTCGAACATGGGCGAGATGAGACCCTGGTTGCGGTCCAGCCAGTCCTTGGGAAACAGCGAGCACAGCCAGGGCAGCAGCGGAGGGTTGTCCACGGAGCCCGGAACGATGTACTTATGGGGGAGGCTTTCCGGGAGCTTCCTGTTGTCGCGGATGTACTGGGCCAGCAGGGTGAAGCGCCAGGTGTCGATGCCGAAATAACGGTTTATGAGCCGGGGCCAGACCTGCAGGGCGAACCCGGCCAGGCTGATCCCCACGGCCACGAGGAGGTCGAACATGGAGTCTCCAGGAGAAGGGATGATAACCGGCTTTGGCCTTACGGCTGAAGGAGGGGGAAGTCAATGTTGACGGATATTGCGCGCCAGGACGGTATGGCTTGGACGATGACGGCTCCTGTCCGAGGGGCCGTAAGACGGTCGGCTCCAGAGTCAACGGGCATGGCGTCCTGCGGCTGGTTTATGGGAAAAAACGGAATTGCGGTTTGCTTGGTCCTTGCGCTGGCTTGCCTGGGGGGCTTCTCCCCGGCCTGGGCGCAGGGCCAGCCGGGGCCGCCGGGTTCTGAAACTCCGGCCACGCTGGAAAGCCTGGAGAAACAGCTGCGTCCGGGGCGAGACGCTTTGGCGCGGGTGATGCCGGAATTGGACGCCATGGCCGAACCCATGAGCCGCGACGTGCTGGACGGCAAGGCCGATCTGCACGTGTTCTACGGCATGGTGCTGGCGCGGGTGCTCTACGAGCAGTGCCAGGACACCCTGTCGCTGATGCGTTCGGCTGCGCTTCAGGAGTGCCCGGCGCTCCAGGCGGGGCTGGCCAAGCGGCTGGGCGATGCGGCGGTAAGGCTGGAAGGCGCGGCGGCGCTCATCGCCGGGAGCCTGCCCATGACCATGCGTTCGCGCGTGGGCATCGTGGGGCATGCCACGGTCAGGGCGCTGGAGGCCTACATCGCACCGCTCAAGGCGTACGCCCTGGCGGCAGGGAGGCAGGAGTTGTAGCGGCTTACTCGATCAACCCTGCGCTTCCAGAAGCTTTCCGGCCAAGGCCTGCCCTTGTTCGCCGCCACCGGCCATACGAGAGAGTTCGTCGGCCAGCCCCGGGCCATCCAGGCCGGTCACGGTGGTCTCGGTCTGGCCGTCGCTGACGTGCTTGGCCACCAGGAAGTGCCTGCCCGCCAGCGCGGCCAACTGCGGCCAATGGGTAATCAGCAGCATCTGGCGTTTGGCGGCCAGCTGCTTCAACCGCTCGCCCACGCGGTTCAGGGTGATGCCGCCGATTCCCGCGTCCACCTCGTCGAAGATCAGCGTGGCCGTGTCGCTTCCGGCGCGCAGGCTGGTAAGGGCCAGCAGAAAGCGCGACAGCTCGCCGCCAGAGGCGATGCGGTCCAGCGGGCGGGGCGGCTGGCCTGGGTTCGGCGCGAACAGCAGCCGGGCGGAGCGCTCTGTCAGGGGTGGATGGGCCTCGTCCGCCGGGAACAACTCCACGGGGACGAACTCGAACAGCACGCGCACGTGCTCCGAGAAGCCCAGTCCCCGCAGTTCTTCCTCGATGCGCGCGCCAAGCGCCACAGCGGCTTCGTTGCGAGCTGCGTCCAGGGCCTCGAGCGCAACGCCCAGCCGGGCGCGCAGTTCGCCCCGGAGGCGGTCCATGCGCTTGAAGTCGAGGCCCGCGTTGTCCAGAAAGTTCAGGTTCTCCTCGATCTCGCGGCCAAGGGCCAGCACCTCGGGCATGGACAGCTTGAGCTTGCGCTTGAGCTGCGCCAGCTCCCACAGGCGCGATTCCACGGCCTCGGGGTCGTCCTCCAGGCCCGGCAGCCCGCCGCGCAGGCGTCCAGCCAGATCCGACAGGCTGAGCCGCGCCTCGCGTACGACCTCCAGGTCAGCCTGGAAGTTCTCCGAGGTCTGGGCCAGCGCGGCCAGTTCCCGCTCCAGTCTGCCAAGGCCCGCCGGGATGCCCGCCTCGCCGTGCAGCATGTCCAGGGACGCGTCCAGCGCGGCCCGCGCCTTGCGGGCGATTCGCAGCGTCTGCTGGCGCTCCATGAGGGCCTCTTCCTCGCCTTCCAGGGGAGCAACCTTGTCGATTTCGGCGCGCTTCAACTCCAGCACTTCGCGCCGGTCTTCCAGGTGGGCGAGGCGCTCGTGCAGAGACTGGATGTCGCGCTCCAGGCCGGTCAGCTCGCGCACCAGCCCGTTGCGTTCTTCCAGGAGCCCCGCGTCCGGCAGGAAGTGATCGAGCAGTCTGGCCTGGAAGGCCGGGGCCAGAAGTTGCTGCTGGCCGTGCTGGCTGGCGTGAAGCAAGAGGCGCGGCTTCAGTTCGCGCACGGCGTCCTGGGTGGCCAGCTGGTCGTTGATGTACAGGCGGGCGCGGCCCGTCTGCGCCGAGAGCTCGCGCCTAAGGATCAGGTCTTCCCCCTGGTCCACGAACAGGGCCTCCACCTGGGCCTTCTCCGCGCCGGGGCGGACCATGTCCGGGGTGAGGCGCTCGCCGGTGAGGAATTCCAGGGCTTTGAGCACGAAGGTCTTGCCCGCGCCTGTCTCGCCGGTCAGCACGTTCAGGCCCGGCGCGAATTCGAGCTCCACGTCGGCTATGAGGGCCAGGTTCTTGATGCGCAAGAGTTCTATCACGAGTGGAGTGCCTCCGGCGGCCCAGAGGAGAACTTTTTGAAAAAAGTTCTCCTCCGGGACCTCCTCTCAAAAACTATTAAGTAGCTTCGCATTCCAGCGCGACAGTATGTCGTTTCGTCGATTGGGGGCTGGGGGTTGGGAGTTGTCCCGTTCGTGCCATGCGCGGCGGACTCGAATCGATTTGAAGACGATTCGTCGCCCGCCGCGCATGGCACGCCCATTACAATTCCCAACCCCCAGCTAGCGCCCCCGCTCAAGAATGCGAAGCCCATTGAGGGTCCAGGGGGATCATCCCCCTGGCGGGTCCAGGGCAGAGCCCTGGTCATCTCTTACTATTCTCTTACTGCCTCAGCCTCGGGTCCAGAATGTCTCGCAGCGATTCGCCCAGCAGGTTGTACCCCAGCACGGTCAGCAGGATGGCGATACCTGGGAAGAGCGATAGCCAAGGGGCGATCTCAAGCACTTCCTTGCCTTCCAGCAGCATGTTGCCCCAGGAGGGCATGGGCGGCTGCACCCCGAGCCCCAGGAACGACAGCGACGATTCGGTCAGTATCGCGCCCGCCACGCCAAGCGTCGCCGACACCAGCACGGGCGCGGCGGCGTTGGGCAGGATGTGTCGCAGCAGAATGCGCGGGTTCCCGGCCCCGGCCAGCTTGGCAGCGCGCACGAAGTCGCGGTGCTTGAGCGTCAGTGCCTCGGCGCGCACGAGTCGGGCCACGCCCATCCAGGAGGTCAGGCCGATTATTATCATGATGTTGGTCAGCGACGGCTCCAGAAAGGCGATCACCGCCAGAATCAGGAAAAACGACGGGAAGCAGAGCATTACGTCCACGCCGCGCATCACCACTTCGTCGATCAGGCCGCCGAAGTAGCCCGCAACGAGGCCGAAGAAGAGCCCAAGCGCCACGGACAGGCCCACGGCCAGAAAGCCAACCCACAAAGACACGCGCCCGCCGTAGAGCATGCGCGAGAGCACGTCGCGCCCCAGGGCGTCGGTGCCGAAGGGATGGGCGAGGCTCGGGGCCCTGAGCACGTTGTTCACATCCAGGGCCGTCGGGTCAATGGGCGTGATGAGCGGCGCGAAGATGGCCGCCAGGGAGATGAGCCCCACAAGGCCCATGCCCGCCACGAACATGGGGTGCGCCAGGGCGCGGCGCAGGCCGGAATCAGCCATTGCCGCCTCCGGAGCGGATGCGCGGGTCGGCCAGGGAGTAGCCCACGTCGGCCAGCATGTTTCCGGCCAGGGTCAGGCCCGCGCCGAGCACCAGGTTGGCCATAATGAGCGGATAGTCGCGCGACATGACGCCCTGGTAGAAGAGCTGCCCCAGGCCCGGCAGGGAGAATATCTGCTCGATGATGACCGAGCCGCCGATGAGGCCGGGGATGGACAGGCCCAGCAGGGTGATCACCGGCAGCAGGGCGTTTCGCAGGGCGTGGCGGTAGATGACCACGCGTTCGGACAGGCCCTTGGCGCGCGCGGTGAGAATGTAGTCCTGGCGCAGCACCTCCAGCATGGAGGAGCGCATGTAACGGCTCATGCCCGCAAGCCCGCCGAACACGTAGATGAACATGGGCAGGGCCAGATGCGCGCACAGGTCCAGGGTCTGGCGCCACCAGGGCATCAGGGCGTGGTCCGGCGAGGTCAGGCCCGAGATGGGGAAAATGGGCCAGACGATGCCGAAAAGCAGCATCAACAACAGCGCCAGCCAGAATCCGGGCATGGCAAAGCCCACGAACACGAACACGGTGGACGCCCGGTCGAAGAAGCCGTTCTGTTTGGCCGCTGCCGTGACGCCTATTGGGATGGCCAAAGAGAGCGTGAGGATAAGCGCGGCCAGGTTCATGCCGAAGGTAAGCGGCAGTCGCTCCTTGATCTTGTCCCAGACGGGGCGGCGGTCGCCGGTGAGGGCGTTGCCGAAGTCCAGCTTGGAGAGGCGTTTCAGCCACAGCCAGTATTGGATGTGCACGGGCTGGTCCAGGCCGTAGAGCTTTTCCAGGCGCGCCACGGCCTCGGGGGTGATGAGCGGGTTCAGGTCCGTCTGGAGGTCGGTGGGTTTGCCGGGGGCCAGATGCATGACCCAGAAGCTCACCAGGGTGATCCCCAGGAACACCACGACGAGCCAGACGGTTTTGATGAGAAGTCGATGCAGCAGGGCTAGCACGTTAGAAGCCTCCAGACGGGCTGGATGTATCAGGCGGGACCTGCGCGAGGGAAGGGGGGATGAAGAAATTTTTAAAAAATGAAAATTTGCTGTTGACGGATTCGAAAGTCTCGGGCAAAAGCAGTTCTCCCGTGTGGGGCTGTAGCTCAGTTGGGAGAGCGCTTGAATGGCATTCAAGAGGTCGTCGGTTCGATTCCGTCCAGCTCCACCACTTATTTCAAGGGGTTATCCAGGAAACTGGGTAACCCCTTCAAATTTTTACTTAGCCAACATCCGCCAACAAAAGTTGTTGGCACCCCCAGGCTGAGCTGATCCAGCGAAGCACAATCACCCCTGTTTGATCATCGAAGACGAAGGCCTCTTGAAAGTTTTTCAAGAGGTTGTCTTTTGCTGCGTCTATTCGCTGGGTATTGATGTTTTCTCCTGGAGAAGACGGAGCGGAGCATGAGGCCCTTGGCGAAGGGACTCTTGGTGGATTTTCAAGCGGTGGTGGGTATTGGGTTTTGCTGCTCCTGGCCTGGGTATTCGCAAATGCTCCGAAGGATGATGAAGCGCTGACGGGGCTTGAGCTTGAGCTATTTTGAAAGCGACCTTTCTGGGAAAAATAAAAGGGTTGCGGGCACCTGGGGTGTTTACTGATCCTGGGCGGCTGCGTCGGTTTGGACATTCGGACATCTCCGGTGCATCTATGGAGAAAGTCGAAGGACGAGGGATGACCAGGGTTGGTGTCGCGCATCATTTTCTACCTGGATGAGTGATGACGTAAGTTTTGACGCGGGGACAGCTGCAGTGAGTCACAGGGGATTAGGGATTTACTCTGGGCAGTTTGTCTGCTGGGGCTCTCTTTGTATAATCCTTGTACAGGCTCGTCATGTGTCTTAAGAGTTGGAAAAGAGGATCATTCCTGGCGAGGTTTCGATGGCCAAGCACCGTAACAACTCAAGTCCTGACGAACGGAAGGTGGATGCGTTGTTGGACGCCAAGACCAGCCTGCGCACAGTTCTCGAAGCCTCGCCGATGAGCATGTTCGTCATTGGCCAAGATCGCACCCTCCTGTTTATCAACTCCATTGCCCGAGATTTGTTTAAGTTCCACCCGACTGAATGCACGAATTGCTTCTGCGACCTCATTGCATGTAGAAGCAGAAGTTTGAATCAAAGTGAGTGCGGTCAATCCCCTGAATGTCTGCAATGCGAGTTGAGCAACGCCATCGAAACGATTCTGAAGGGTGAGGGAGGGGCCGCAGGTCTGCGCGGCGAATCCCGTTTTTACTCTGACAGAGACCAGGATGTCTTATGGGTGAAATTTGCCGTTACTCCACTCTATATTGACGGAATGCGGTACGCATTAGTCAGTGTGGAGGATATAACTGAAAACAAGCTGACTGAAGAGACTATTCTGGCGAGAGAACGGCGTTTCTCGGAGATTGTCCGGTACTCATTTGATTCGATAACAATTCTTGATGCGGAAGGAATTCAAATTTTTGTCAGTGATGCGGTTGAGAGGATGCTGGGGTACAATCCGTCAGAACTGATAGGGATTCCTGTCATCAAGACAATGATTCACCCAGATGATCAGGAGCGGGTTATGGCAACGTTTACAACAATTTTGAAGGATGGAATGGGGGGGACTCAGTACAGACATAAGCATAAGAACGGCTCATGGGTGTATCTTGAAGCATGGGGGACGAACCAACTGGAGAATCCAGATATCCGTGGGGTATTCGTTAACGTTCGTGATATCACCGAGAGAAAGCTAGCTGAGCATGCATTGAGTGTGTCTGAGGAGCGTTTCAAAAGCATTGTGGAATCTTCTCCGATGGGCATACATTTCTACCAATTAGATGAGAATGATCGATTGATCCTTGTTGCTGCAAACCCAGCGTCAGACAGTTTGCTTAACATTGAGCATTCAAAGCTCATTGGCATGTTCATTGAGGACGCTTTCCCAGGTCTCAATGGGACTAACATACCGGAAATGTATCGAGAGGTTGCGCTTGGAAAAATCTGCATGCAGACGTTCGAGACGCCATATCAGGACAAAAATATTTCAGGAGTCTTCGAGGTATATGTTTTCAAAACAGGACATAGGGCGGTCGCAACGTTGTATCTCGACATCACCGGTCGCAAGAAGATGCAGGATTTGATAATTCAATCTGAAAAAATGATGAGCGTTGGCGGATTAGCTGCCGGGATGGCGCACGAGATAAATAATCCCTTAAGCGGAATTGTGCAGAATGTTCAGGTGTTGATGAGTCGCCTTGCAGCTGAAATTCCAGGGAATTTAAGTGCTGCAGCGCATGCCGGATGCTCATTTGACTCGATCAAGTGCTATATGGAGAAACGCGGCATCTTTTCTGCGCTTGAGTCCATACAGCATGCTGGAGAAAGAGCCGCTCATATAGTTTCAAGCATGCTTGAGTTTAGTCGCAAAAGTACATCAGGCCATGTCCCGATAAGCATAAACGCTCTTTTGGATAAGACCTTAGAGCTTTGTTCTACGGACTACGACTTGGAAAAGAAATACGATTTCAGGCATATTCGGACTGTTCGAGATTATGACCCCGTCCTGCCACTTGTTTCATGTATTGAAGCGCAAATTCAGCAAGTAGTTATGAACATCCTAACCAACGCAGCTCAGGCCATGGCCGGGACTCCTTCTCCAGTCATCTCATTAAAAACGTTTGCGGACGGTGAGTGGGCGTGCATTGAGATTGAAGACAATGGGTCTGGCATCGCCGAGGACGTCAGCAGGCACGTCTTCGAGCCGTTTTTCACTACTAAACCCGTCGGAAAGGGTACGGGGCTCGGCCTTTCTGTGTCTTATTTCATTATTGTTGACAATCATAATGGCACAATTAATGTCGAGTCTATGCCTGACAAGGGCACCAAGTTTATTGTCCGCTTGCCAATTTCGCCGAATCGCACCGATAAATTTTAGAGTGTCAGTGGTGACACAGTCAGAGGATTATGATCCTGCACAAAACGAAAGAGTTGCTTCAGTACCCTGGTATCGGTGAGAGCGAAGGATCCTGTGGTGTTTGGGGGACATTAATACCGCAATTAGTATCTGGATTCATATCCTAGGGCTATATAGTGCCGCCGCTTGAGGCGCATTGCCATCGCTGGATAGCCGATCCAATTGATCGCGAAATATATGGGGGCGACTAATGGAAACATGGTGTTGTAACTTGAAGATATGAAGAAACCTGCAAAGGTAATTGTCATGACAGCCATTGGTTTCCACATCTTGAGTGACATGAAATACAGCGGGCCAAACAGTAGGCAATAAACGAAGTCCGCAATGCTGATTGTTCTTACATCGCCAGCAAGTTTATGTACATACCTCTCGTACTGTCTCCATACGGATGTCGACTGTCCGCAGCAGCTGCATGCTTTGTCTCGTAAACGGATTTGCTCTCCGCATCTGCATTCTACCAGCACGTTTAACTCCCCCTGGGTAGGAGGCTAAGGTAATATTCGGAAGGAAGATAGGTAGGGTTTCCCGATTTGTCATGTGGTGTTTGTTGATTGATAAAGAATAGATGCGCACGAAGCTGGGTAGTTCGCTTTTGGTCAAGTACAGTTCCTGCCTGTGCACAAAGCCCCATTTCCCCGTCAGCCTCCTCGTTTCCCGCTTCTTCCATTCGTTTCGATCGCAACGGGTGTAAGCAGGCAAAGAGCTGAAGTGCTGGGGCGGTACAGGTGTGAAACGCATGCTGGCAGTTGATGACGAAGGGCTCCCGGTGAATATGCCCGGCCCTGTGTCTGCACCGTCCAAATTCCATCTGCCTCTCGGCCAAAAGCCCCAGCACCCCTCAGCCTCCCCTGTCCCCCAATTTCCCACATAACAGGGCCGCCCTGGAGCTTTTCCCTGGAGCTGGGGGATTGGGCTTCCCCGGCTCTGGAGCTTCCAAGAGGAGCGAGATATGGAGGAATGAACTGTCGGCGACCGCCCCTATGGGTCCATTCGATGTTCACCCAATGGAGCCACCGGATGTTCACCTAATGGAGCCACCCAGTGCTCACGCAATGGGGCCATTTGATGATCAGGTAATGGAGCCAGTCTAGCCTGGCCGAACCGGGTTTCGGACCTTCGAGATGCCACGTATTTCCGCCGGATTCACGAGCGGGAGGTACGCGGGATGTCCAATCGGAGGTTCGAGATGTTTGAATATCGCCATGCTCTTGTCCGGATGCGCCTTGGCGAATCGGACAGGCAGATAGCCAAGACACACCTCATGGGCCGCAGAAAGCTGGCCCAGGTCCGAGAGATAGCCGAAACT